>CAYNVI010000005.1:0-24017 GCA_964400585.1 uncultured Pirellulaceae bacterium
CGTCGACCCGTCTGTTGCAGAAGGATACTGCGAACACTGCCACCCGCGAGAAACAGTTCTCGCCGGTGTCCCCCAACCAGCAGCAGAAGCGACGTTCCCTCTGGTGCTCGGCAGTTCCCCTTGATGTCGTAGTGGTGTGTCATCAAGGCCATGCATCGGCGGTTTCACTCGCTCAGACTGCCTTGGCAACTGGAGCCTGCTCCGGCAGTGCAGCCGAAGCAGTGGCGACCGGTAACGATCCGCCGGCGGCCGAGTTCCTGCAATGCCGTCTGATCGAGTTGGCAGATGTTTTTCGGCAAGCCACTCGTGAGGCCTCGCTCAAGCATCTGGTTGAAATCGCAGTCATAAAGATTGCCTTGCCAGTCAACCGACAGCATCGTGCGGCACATCAGCCCGTCGATTGCCGCCGGGTTGAACGCTTCGGCGAGTTTCTGCAGATAGGCTTCGTACTGGCCGGTCTGCAACAGGTCGACCAAAAAGCGGCTGATCGGCAGATTGGTGATCGTAAAGAGATGCGAGAACTCAATCCCGTAGCGGGATCGTAGCTCGCGGCGATACGCTTGCTCCAGTTCCGCTTGGTTCGGTGGGAGTGACGGCCCCACCGGGTTGTAGACCAATGTCAGCGTCAAGCTGCTGTCCGGTTGCCCGTAGCCCAATTCGTTCAGCCGCTGCAGCGCTTCGATCGAACGGCGAAACACCCCGCCGCCTCGCTGGGCATCGCAGTTTTCCTCCACATAGCAGGGCAGCGAGGCGACCACCTCGACCTCGTGTTCGGCTAAAAACTCTGGCAGGTCGTGGAAACCGGACGCTCGCAGAATGGTCAGATTGCATCGATCGATCACCCTGCGTCCCATCCGCCGGGCTTCGCGGACCAACCGCCGAAAGTTCGGATTCATTTCGGGCGCCCCGCCGGTGATGTCGAGCGTCGGAATACCGCTCTCGCCGAGCACCCGCAGGCAATGGTCGGCGGTTTCCTGCGACATCGCTTCGCGCCGGTCTGGACCTGCGTCGACGTGACAGTGGTGACAGGTTTGATTGCAGAGTTTTCCGACGTTGATCTGCAGCACTTCGATGTCCCGAGCGGTCAGCGGCGCCACGCGATGATCAGCGAGTGGCTTGTCGAAGTGCGGCACCACCGTCTCTGGTACCGACTCCAAAATTTCAACCTGCCGCTTCGCCTCGGCGAGCGGGCTTTTTTGTCGCAGCAGAGTCAAGGCTGCCATAGCGTTCTCCTAAACGATCCACATCGGCGAACCATGCCGATCATGGGCGGGGTGAATTGTCGATTGGCGATGCAAGCACGGTCAGCAACAGGGTTCGTCACCGCCGCAGCAGGGACCGGCCGGATCGCTTGTCGCCCGGTAGTCGCGGCCCTTGGTTTGACGCGGATCGCGTTGCGTTGATCGCCGGCAGTCAAAGGATGCGGCCTCTTCAACCGGGATGGGCTGACGGGGCTCGACAAAATCGAACATGCCGGCGTACGGCTCTTTCTGTAACAGTTGAAACGTCTTGTCACAGACCGCCATCCGCTGGCCCCGAAAATAGGTATGGCCGTCGTCGTCTTCGACCTTCTTCAGCGGTCCGCGGTAGATCACCGCCTGGTTGCGTTCCCGGCAGGGCCCTTGCTTGCCCTTGTGAGCAACCACGGTGATGGAACGGAATTCAACCCCCTCGATCGTCTGCCAGGGCTGTTGTTGCCGCGAAACGATCTCGATGCCATGAAAGCCAGCCTGCTCAAACGCTTCGAGAAACCGATCTTCGCGAAAGGCTCCAGAAAGACAGCCTGACCAAAGCGTCGGATCCTGCTGCAGGTGCTCCGGCACGTCTTCATCGGAGACGATGTCGCTGATGGCGGCTCGTCCGCCACGACGAAGCACCCGAAAAATTTCTGAAAATAGCTGCTCACGATCTTGTTGGCGGACCAGGTTCAAGACGCAATTCGAAACCACGCAATCGACGCTGTCATTGGCGATCATCGGCTGCTGTTTTCGCAGGCGGTCTTCCACCGTCCGCAAAGCCAGCCAGCCAGCCGGATCATCGACCGGATGGGCGCCGAGATGCTCGGCCAGCCGATCCAAGTCGAGCGCGAGATCCTGGATCATGCCGTAACGGAAATCGACGTTCGCAGAGCCCAACCGCTCGGCGACCGAAGACTGGTATTTGCGAGCCAACGCCAACATCTCCCGATTGCAATCGACGCCGATCACCCGTCCGGACTCGCCAACTGCCTGCGCCAAGATGTAGCACAGCTTGCCGCCCCCAGCGCCCAAATCGACTACGGTGTCGCCGCTACGAACATGCGGTGTGGGATCGCCGCAACCGTAGTCCTTGGCTAAAATTTCCTCGGGGATCACCGAAAGAAAATTAGCGGAATATTCCACCGGACAGCACAACGCTGGTTCGACAGATTGCGCGGCGGCAGCGTACCGCCGCGCGACCGCCGTCTCCACGTCCGACGAACTCGCCTCGTGGGGTAAATCCATTCTTGAATTTCTCTTGGGGGGATAGAAGGCGACAGAGAGGGTCACTTTTTCTGAAAACGCGTATGCGCCTGGGCTGCCGTCCGTTCTCAGGAACCGACGGCAAACGTCCTGCGGCCGTTGGTCTATTTCAGCCAGGACCTTGACTCTGACAGAGAGGCAATGGGCATCCGATAAAGATGACCGCCGCGTGGGCTGTGTGTCTGTGAACCGACTCACACTCTCGCGCCGGCCGAGGCGGCATCCGGCTGGTCGCCTTGAGCCGGCTGGTCGCCTTGAGGGCGCTCGCGCCCGTGTCGCAGGAGAAATTCGCCGGCGAGCCAGCACAGCCAGAGGGCGAACTCGAACCATGTCACCACGAAATCGAAGAAGCGGGCGCCATCGTACGGAGTCCCCGGCAGGGAAGAATCCGGCCACTGATACAGCAACCAGAATCGGAGGTAATCAAGCAGAACGAGTCCCGACAGGTCCAGCCACGCTCGGCTCCGAGCGAACGGTATCCGCGGCAGCGCCCACGTCCAATACCAAGGGTTCTGGGTCGGTGCCAGTAGCCAGAACCAAGCCAATGTGAGAAACGCCGCCTCGAGAAAGGCCGCGACCGTGTTGCGGCGCGCCGCTCGCCACAACACGCCCAGAGCGATCGCCGCAAAAACAGCCGCCGTGATCAGCCGCGTAAGCGAGAACGCGGCTCGCTGCTGGTCGATGCTTGCTGCCAGGAAAATCGTTGCTCGCGGCCAACCGGCTCGCCTGGCGGCCATCGCCGCCAACAGCGGCATCAGAATCACCGGATAAAGCTTGGCACCGATAGCCGTCGGCAGCGGCCGAAGCATACTTTATCCCGCTACGTCCAAATGCGTCCGACCGGGACACGCAGCAGCGCTTAACGCGACCCGGAGCCCTCGAAACGCGGCGGCGGTGCGGGCACACCTCCCTGCGCGGATGATCCAGAGGGCGCCGGGCCGGGACTCTGGTATGCCGGTGTTGAGTAACTGGGGGCGGGACAGCTTCCGCCCGCACAACCGCCTCCCTGAGTACAGCCGGTTGAAATTGCTACAGCTGCCGCCATCCCGAGCGACAGAAAAAACGAAAACAGTTTCATCAAAGAATCCTTTCGTGTTGATCGCCGCCATCAAGGGCAGCGGACAAAAGATTACAGAACTTCGCTGTTCTGCTTTTTCGGCGTTTAGAGGCCGCGATCTTTGTGACCTGCGTCACATTCGGCGCTGGCATGCCATCCATCGCGCTCCTCGCCCAGGGGGGCCTGTGGCGAGCCATGGTTTCCGATCAGCGTCGCCCCCGCGATTGATCATTGAGCCCCCAGTCATAATCCAAATGGCGGACCTGAACGGTTCCGCTGGTCGCCAGTTGCCGGGCGTCGTCGTCCGGCAGGTAAGGTGCAATGGTGCGCAGTTGCTTGGCTTGATCCGCACCGAAATCTTCGGCGAACCAGTCTAGGATGGGGGAGACCGTAATCGTTCGGCGGGCGGCGTCGTGCCGAAATTTGTCCGGATCGGCAAAGAACGCTCGAGTGTTCGCCGTTAGCTGCTGATCCAGTTTCACGGCCGTGTAGGCTTCGTTGAGTAAACGCGGACAACCGATCGAAGCGCAGACGATGGCAAAGTGGATGCGAGGCTCTCCCATCTTGCGCAGAATTTCGTGCTCTATCTCTTCAAGCGAATACGGCCGCCCACCGACCAATAGTCGAAAATCTTCCCAAAGGTTGTAGCCGAACAACTTGGCAGTGTGGTTGCGGATGCTGCTGGTCGGGTACTCGCGGAGGATTCCTTCCACCGTGAGCGCGTTGTACGCGTTGATCCAAAAAGCCAAAGCGGCCTGCCGGCTGGAGCTGCGAGGGAAGGACGCATGAGAAAGACGGTTCAAGTAACGATTCAGCGCTTGCCGGTCGGCCCGAGAAGCCTTCCAGCCTGTGTACTCGACCATGCCGCCAACATCGACGAACTTTTTCAGCAGCCGATCCCAGCCGGAGTGGTCGATCTGATCAACCGGCACGCGTTTTTCGCGCGGTACGTCGAGCCCCACCGTCGCTTCCGATCCCGCTGCGGCCTCACCTGCGCAAGACAGCGCAACGGCCATCGCTGCAACCGACACCCGTAACCATCGCCCATGAAACATCGTCCGACTCCTTCCTCAATTGCTCGTAAACCCAACGTCCAAATCTCGCGGCGGGCACCGATCGGATACCCGTCACCGCTGCTTCAATGGTCAGAACCGCCACAAGACCGCCACGTTGCGGCGAAACTGGAGTGCTCGTTCCGCCCGTGCGTGCTTTCGCGGCCTCAGGAGGCAAAGCCGGGCCCCGAGTGTTTCATTCCGCCGATTCGATCGCCCGCAAGGCGCCGGCCGCAGCAGTAGCCGGCCGCAGCCCAGTTTCTGAATGCCCAATAGCGGCCCACCCAGTACCGGCGACTCGTCGAGTTTCGGGACATGAGGCAACAGTGACACCATTGCTCCGTCCAGTCTGTGGGACAGTTCACAGACACGTTGGTCCCGAGAAGCTGATGCTTCTACAAGCGAGAACTGGCCTCGGCCGTGAATCGATCGGCGAGTTAGACGGCGAAAAGGGAGCAGCTCCTCGGGGTCCCGCCAACGGTCGACTCGGTCGAAGCCTATGAGCCAAAGTCCGGCGGATCGACTGTCGATCATTCCATTCTGGATGCCTTGTGCAACAAGCACGTCGACGCCGGTGGCTCGGTCGATTACCCAAGATTGCAAAACGATTCCGCCCAGCTTCAGCAATATCTCGACCGACGTGCCGACGCGCCGTTCGACCACCTCGGTCGCGACAAAAAACTCGGCCTGCTGATCAATGCCTACAACGCTTTCACAGGGCAATTGATCCTTGGTTCCTCTTTCCCTTATCCACGAAGGTCCGGTCCGATGAGGATCTCGTATGAACGCCGCGTTCCCAGCTATTGGAAATTCCCAGTTGTCACGCTGCTCAGCTGCTGCGGATTGGTTGGCGCGGCGGCAATGGTTGCTGATCCGGCCCGCTCACAGGACAGACCCCGTTGGGATTTCCAGCCACGCCGGCTGCTCCCGCCCCAGCCGGCGATCGAGCAGCCGCCGACGATCCGGGCCCAGCAGGTGCAGGATCAAGTCGGCGACAGCGAATTGGTCATCGGGATGGAAATCGGCGGCGAGGCGAGTGCCGAGGGCACGATGACCGACCGGCAAACCGGCACGGTCTGGGACCGCAGCAGTGGAGAGGCATTGCGAGGACCGCTGCGCAAACAGTCGCTGCAGCCGGAAGTCGGCAGCCTAGCGTTCGCCCATTCGTGGATGTCGTTTTATCCTGACAGTCGAAGTCTGAGTCCTTGAGCGAATACTACTGTTCGGAGCGCCGGTGTTAGCCGGAACCGCCCCCCAACGGCAGCCGCGGAACGGTACGAACGGGGACGCTTGCAGGAGCATCTATTCCAACCCCCTTACCAACTGGCTGAGGACCTTCCATGGAAATTACGCTGATCGATCGCCGCCGACCGCTGAGGTTTGCGTTAACCGCCATCATGAGCCTCACTTGGTCCGCCTTCGCCCCTCGGACCGACGCTGCGGAAGCAAAGCCGCCAAACGTCGGCGAGGAGGCGCCCGCCTTCGACTTATTGAACCTCGATGGCGACTCGGTGACTCTGTCGAGCCTCCGGAAAGAAGGCCCCGTCGTCCTGATCGTCTTGAGGGGATATCCCGGATATCAGTGCCCCCTTTGCACCCGGCAAGTTGGCGCTTTTTTGGCGGCCGCAGAGAAACTACGCCGCAGCGGCGCGACGGTGGCGATGATTTATCCCGGACCTGATGAGAATCTCCGCGGCCGAGCCGATGAATTTATCGACGACAAAACGCTTCCCGGGGGGTTCGATCTCCTGCTCGATCCCGGCTACGAATTCACCAATGCCTACGATCTTCGCTGGGACGCTCCGCGGGAGACGGCTTATCCGTCAACGTTCGTGATCGACCGAGACGGTCAAGTCATCTTCGCCAAAGTCAGCCACACCCATGGCGGACGAGCGTCGGTGGAGGAAGTCCTCCAGGGGCTGCAGAAAGTGGGCGATGACGGCGCTAAGAAATCGGCAAACGCAAGCGATGGCGCGGCGGCTATCTTGGACCGTGTGCGGCGGCACCCCTTTCACTCGGTCGAAGATGGTTTCACGAAGGACGCGAAGCTCGGGGGCCACGGCATCGCTGATCTGGCCAACAAAGACTGGCGAGTGCGGACCTTGGCGATTCGCGATTTGGTGCGCCTCGGCGCCGCAGCTGTTCCGACCCTGGTTAGCGAGCTGCAGGACGAAGACCTGCACGTCCGTCACGTCTGCGCGCTGGCCCTGGGTGTGTTTCCCACCGAAGGTGACTATGCCGCAACCTTGGCGGGCCGCCGCCAGGCGCTGGGCCGGCAGCTGGAAAGCGACGCGAATCCGATCGTTCGCAGCGAAGCCGCGATTGCTCTGGGACGAATCGGTGGAGAGAAGTTGGCCGCTGTTTTAAAGACCGCTCGTGAGCAGGATCCGAGCCGGGACGTCCGGCATCAGTGCGTGCTGGCTCTCGACCGGATCGCGAAGCAAGCCCGCGATCGCTCGGTTTTCGAAACCTATCGATCTCTTGACGAGTCGCGTTTTGGCAGAGTCACCGTGGGGCAGCCGGCGCCCGATTTCACGCTCCGCGATTCCGAAGGCAAACGGTGGACTTTGTCGGACCACCTTGGCAAGAAACCGGTGGTCTTGATCTGGATCTTTGCGGATTGGTGTCCAGTGTGTCACGGCGAATTTGGTGACCTGATCGGGTTGAAGGATAAATTCCTGAGAAGCAATGTCGAAGTCGTGACGATCGAGTGTCACGACCTGTACCGAACGCGGCTGATGGTGGGCAAGGAAATGCTGCCGCAGTACTGGTTCGCCGACCAGTCGCCCCAGAAGAAATATCGCTCAAACCTTACGTGGCCGCACCTCGCCGACCCGGCCGGCGCGGTCGGTGCCACCTACGGCGTCGATCCATTAGCGTTTGCCGTTCACTCGGAATACATCAACCGGCCCAGTACGGTCATCATCGATGCCGATGGGGTCGTCCGCTTCGCGTACTACGGGACGTACTGGGGTGACCGTCCGAGCATCGAAAAGACGTTGGAGATGGTTCATTCCGGCGAGTTCGATTTCAAACGCCCCAAGTGACTTGATCGCCTGGAACAGGACGGTCAGCTCGGGGCAGCGCCGCCACCCATCCAAGGATGCGGTCTCACCGCCGGTTCTGGCACGGTGATTGCCGCCTCGTCACTCTGAAGTTTTTGTCACTCACCACCAGGAGAAATCATGACCAAAGCAGCGATCGTACTGTTAGCCGATACGGAGACGCTCGGCGACATGGGCCGGATGGCCAATGCGCTCTCGGCGGTTCAGGAGTTCAAGGAAGCCGGAGACGAAGTGCGGCTGATTTTCGACGGCGCCGGTGTGAAATGGGTTGGCAAATTGACCAACCCTGAGCACGAGTACCACGAGCATTACCAGGCAGTGAAGGACAAAATTGTCGGGGTCTGCCAATACTGTGCAGGAGCGTTTCAGGTCACCGACCAGATCCAGCGGGCAGGAGTGCCTTTTGCTGACGAATTCAACGGGCACCCCAGCTTTCGCAGTTTGGTCAACCAAGGCTATCAGGTGATCACGTTCTGACAGTCGTCCTCGCGTGAGCGCAGGATTGGATCGAGACGCTCGGCGTCCAGCGACCGGCGTCTTGCGTTCGTAAAGCATCGCGATCGGTAATCTGCCACGCCCGGGCGTGACCATGGGCACCTGCGACGTGCTGGGGCGTCCCCTGTGTGAAGTGGTTCACACACAGGGGGAATTTGCCGCCGATACTGGCGCTTAGAGCGTGGGCGGCTTGCTGTTTGCAGGGGAAAAGCTTCGCATCACAGATCACGTGGGGCCGGTCTCTGGTAACCGTTCGCGGCGGCCATCCATCGGGCGAATTCGCTGGCGACTCTGCGGCCCCGGATGATTCCAGTGGCTGTGGCCCACGCAGTATTTGGCATCGTTCCCAGGCTCGTGCGGGTCAGCTTGCTCGAACTGCGGGAAGAGAACACGCCGGCAAGCAAGACGGACGACATACGCCGGTAAATCGCGTTCCTGTTGTGATCACACGTTGCAAACTCAGTTACGCAAACGCAGTTAAACCGAGGGCACTGATGGAAACGCAATACGACTTGGTCGTGATCGGAACCGGCGTCGCCGCTTCGACGGTGGCCTCGAGATGTCGTTCAAAAAACTGGTCAGTCGCCGTGGTCGACTCGCGACCCTTCGGGGGAACTTGCCCCCTGCGCGGCTGTGACCCCAAAAAAGTATTACTCAGTGCTGCCGGGCTGGTAGATCGATATGCCAAGGCAAGTTCTGAACGAATCGTCGCTCCGGGCGGACTCGAGCCGAGCTGGCCGGAGCTGATCCGATTCAAGCGAACCTTCACCGACCCGGTTCCCGAGTCGAGGGAGAAGAGTTTTACAGACAGCGGGATCGAAACGTTCCACGGCCGAGCTCGTTTTCTCGACAAGACCACGATCGAAGTGGGTGCGGATCGGCTCTCGGCAGGCAAAATCCTGATTGCCAGCGGAGCGAAACCACGTCCCCTGACGATGCCCGGAGCGGAGCACGTCATCACCAGCGCCGACTTTCTCGAACTCGACACGCTACCTTCACGGATCATCTTCATCGGCGGCGGCTACGTTTCTTTCGAACTCGCTCACGCCGCCGCACGCTTTGGGGCCAAGCCGACAATTCTGCATCGCAGCGACCGACCCCTGAAACGTTTCGAGCCCGACGTCGTCGGGTACCTGATCGAAACAACTCGAGATGCTGGCGTCGACGTGCGTCTGGAGACCGAGGTCAAAGCGGTGAATGCGGCAAGCGATGTTATCGAGGTTCAAGCGGCTTCCCCCGGCGGCGACGTGCGACTGGAGACCGATCTGGTGGTACACGGGGCGGGCCGTATCCCCGAAATCGACGATCTAGACCTCGCCCGGGGCGGTGTCCAACGCGAGAAAGGCATCGTCGTCGACGAATACCTGCAAAGCGTTTCCAACCCGGCCGTGTATGCGGCGGGCGACGCAGCCCAAACCGAGGGCATGCCGTTGACGCCAATCACTTATCCGACGAGTGGTTCCGACATCCATTCCATGCTGTAAATATTTTTCGACGTCTCCAGAAATACCGGGCGTTCCGGCGCTTCTAGAGTCGTCATTCTTTTTCGGGAGAGACCGAGATGCGACGTAGCAACACCTGGATGCGACACGGCACTGTGGCGATCTGTGCAAGCTTGTTGGGGGGCCTGAGCCTTGTGGCGATTCCCACCGCGGCTCAAGAAGGCAGCGATTCCAAAGAGCCTGCGTTTGCCGAAAAGTTCTGGAACTACCTGCAGAAGGCCGACTATCAGGAAAACTGGTCGCGGTGGCCGGGGCACCAGCAGGAATTTGTCGAAGGGACTTCGCCTCACGGGGCTTTTCTGAAGGTCTACGTCAACGACGAAGTCGCCGGAAATGTCGAAGACCCGCCGGCAAAGTCGATCATCGTCAAGGAGAACTACAACAAGAACAAGGAACTGGTCGCCATCACGCCGATGTACCGCGTGCCGGAGGAATACGACCCCGAACACAACAATTGGTACTGGGCGAAATACAAGCCCGACGGAACGCTGTTTGAGATGAAGGGCATGAAGCTCAGCGGCAAAGTCAAGGGCTGTATCCAGTGCCACGACTCGGCTCAAGGGAACGATTACATCTTCACCAACGATTAAGGGTGACGAGCTTTCGAGCCATCGGTTCGAGACCCTAACACCAGATCGTCGGATCCTTTCCACCCGCCGGGCACGCATTCGATTCGAGGCGTTCCGGGCGGCGGAGCAACCGTGGCGTGGGTATCGATGCGATGTTTCGCCAAGCAGCTGAAGACTTCGGAACCGTCGAGATTTTAATCAACAATGCGGGCATTCAGCAGGACGTGCCATTTGTCGAGATGACGCTCGACCAATGGGCCAAGGTACTTGGCGTTAATCTCACCGGGCACTTTCTCTGCGCCCGCGAGGCAGCACGGGAATTCATTCGCCGTGGCTTGCGACCGGAAATCTCCTGTGCAGCCGGCAAGATCATTTGTATCAGTTCCGTGCACGAGATCATCCCCTGGACGGGGCACGCCAACTACGCTGCCTCCAAAGGGGGCGTGATGCAATTGATGAAAACCATCGCCCAGGAATTGGCCGAACATAAAATCCGCGTTAACAGCATTGCCCCGGGCGCCATCAAGACGCCGATCAACCGCCAAGCCTGGGAACAGCCTGACGCCGAGGCAAAACTCCTCGAGAAAATTCCCTATGGCCGGGTCGGCGAACCGGAAGACATCGGCAAGGCGGTTGTCTGGCTACCCTCGGATCTGTCGGACTATGTGCACGGATCGGCGTTGTTCGTGGATGGAGGCATGACCCTTTATCCGGGCTTCACCGAAGGGGGATAAATTGATCAGCTGCAGAGCGACCCACGGGCGAAGGTGAGGGGAGCACTTCGCCCCTCGAAGCGGCGGGACGATGTGGTCACGCATTGAGAGACGCGGATAAATCGTCCCTGGCGGCAGAGACGCTGGCGCAGATCGAGGTCTTCGAACAGCGGCAGCGGTCGGAATCCGCCGACCCGGCGCTAATCGTCCCGCCGGACAAAGTACGCCGAGTCGCCGTAGCGCAGTCCGATGTGCTGAACGCACCCGTAGATCCAGGCGAACCAGCGGCCAGGCCCACGCTTCTGGTCAAAGAGGACCTCATGGGGCGGAGCATTGGCCGGTGCGCTCTCAATTGCCGCTGTGCCCCTTGATCTCGGCCACGGCATCTGCGGGCCCTGGGGTGTGGGCCACCGCTGCAAGCCCTCCTGGCATGTCATCTTGCGTGGCTGGTGGTGCTGGTTCCGCCTGCGGCTTGGCTGGCTTGGCTCCCGCGAAAAGTGCCTCAATAGTGAAAGATCCCACTCGCCACACGCTCGTCAGTGAAACCAGCGTTTTCCGCTTCCGTCCGCCATGCAGGCGGAAGGAGTACGCAGTGCGACACACCACTTCTTTTAAGGAATTTACACACATGCTTCTGCCCAACAGGAAACAGAATCAGTGCATCGTGATCGACAGCAAGATCACGCTCGTCATCGACGAAATTGCTGGCGGGCGCATCAAAGTCGGAATCGATGCTCCTCGTGACACCCCAGTGGTGCGAGACGAACTCGCGGCTCCTGCGTCTCAGAGCTCCGCAGCGGAGCGATCCGGGCAGCGCGGTTTGGAAACAAACCGGCGTTAAACGCGCCCCCGCCGTCTCGGCTGGCGACACTTCGCGGCTGGCGCCAGCCCAGGGGGTCGGTAAGATGGCGTTTATCTCGGCATATCCGCCAAGCGGCATGCGAGAAAGCCTTACCCCCGGATTCGTCACCACGAACCCTTTGCACCGACATGTTCTTCGAATCCTCTTGGACACGTAAAAGCATCGGCGATGTCGATGTTTTGTACCACGACCATTTGTACCACCTGTTTCATCTGGTGTTACCGAACCACGACTTCATCGCACACGCAATCAGCGATAACGGCGTGAACTGGCGACGCGTCGACAACGCGCTGTTCATTGGCGACCCGGGCGGTTGGGACGACTTAATGCTGTGGACGATGCATGTGACTGCTGACCCCCACCGCGCGAGCCGCTGGCGGATGTTTTACACCGGACTTTCGCGTCGGGATCAGGGTCGCGTGCAGCGCATTGGGATGGCGGTGAGCGACGACCTGTTTACCTGGCGCAAGACGGAAGTCCACTGGAACGATACGCGTGGCCCAGCCGACCCGGATCCGGTTCAGCAAGCCCGCGCGAGTTTGCCCACTGGAATTTCCGATCGTGTGAAGGCCCCGCGAGATCCCGGCAGCTGCTTTCCACTCGAATCATCGCCGCCCCATTACGAATCATCGTCTGACAACGTCAGGAACTGGGTTAGTTTTCGCGACCCGTATTACTTCCGTGACGGGGATCGCGGCTGGCTGCTCGCGGCGGCCCGCGTCAACGAGGGGCCGATTCTGCGCCGCGGCTGCGTCGGCCTGATGGAAGAGGTCTCGCCGAATCATTTTCAAAGGCGTTCGCCGCTGCATGCTCCCATGCAGTACGACGACATCGAAGTGCCCAATCTCTTTCGGATTGACAGCGACTGCTATTTGGTGGGAAGCCTTCGCGAAGACGCCAAGGTGCGATATTGGACGGCGGAGAATATCGGCGGTCCATGGAAAAACCACGCGGACAATGTGCTGTTGCCAAGAGGCAACTATGCCGCGCGGGTTTGCCAAGATGACGATGGCTTTCTGCTTTGGAACTTTTACAACACCGCCATCGACGACCGTTCCGACAACAACATCATGCCGCCGCCGAAACGGCTCGCGCGCGACCAGGACGGACGGCTCCGGGTCAGCACGTTTGAGGGTCTCACGCAACGCACGCTTGGTAAACTGAACACCACCTGCCTACAGCCGTTAAAAGCGAGCCGCGAGCTGGCATTTTGTCGCTCAGACGACCTCACGTTGACAGTGGTCAGCGAGGCCGGTTTTCAAGGCTTTGTTTTTGACCAGCAGGTCGATTGTTTTCAGTTGCTCTGTCGGATTCAAACCAGCGGCGTTGGGAAATGCGGGATCCTGTCGCGAATCGATCCGGAATCCCATGATGGTTATTACTTGTCGCTGGACTTGCTGAAAGGTGTCGCCCAGTATCGATCATGGAAAACTCGATCCGACCGTTCCGGCGAAGACATGCTGCAGTTCGACCAACTGCAGGACGGTTACTGGCGCGCCGGCGGCTCCTCTCGCATCGACGTCCAGTGGCTCGCGTTTGGCAGCTACCATGAATTGAGCGTGAACGGAAAGGTCGTCCTCTCCTTGGTCGATGCGACGTTCGGTGGGGGCTTGCTGGGTTTCTATGTCGAAACGGCGGAGCTGCGCATTGATGACCTCGTCGTTCATCGGCTCCAATCCCCGACCCAATCCGACGATCACCTGGTCACCGGACCAGGATGACCGGCTTGCGGGACGCCCGGCAGTCTCGCTCTGAAAACGCATCTCCGAGCTCGCATCCGTTAGGAGACCTGCAGGTCCTGGGCACGCGTTTGCACGTCAACTATCAGGACGTCGAGGGTGCTGCTTGACGTATTTCGGGACTGTTTCGGAAAAGAACCGAGGGGCCAGCCGTTCAAATACTTCCCTGCCAACTCGATGGCCTTCGGCGAACAGCGGTCCCATTGCCGCCATATTGTCCAAAGTCCACGAACTGTCAGTCAGCAGAAAATTCAAGTGGTGATAGCGGTTTCCCAGGACAATCTTCAGGGGCAGCTGTGTTCCCTGAACCTGAGAAATGCTCATGACTTCCGCGACGTGCCGAGACCAGAACAGCATCCCAGCGTCGGCCCCCGGAGGCGCGAGGCTGTACGTCGACTGCCCGGTTCCGATCGAGAGCATTTCAATTTCACTCAGGTCGGACGCTTCCTCGTCGCTAGGCCGATTGACAGCGCGGACCCGGGCGGCTTCCGACAAAGCTACCACTCCCGGGTCGATCGCCCACAGCCCGCCATCGGCGTAATCTTTTCCGTCAGGCAACGTCTTGTGGGGAAAGTAAGTCGGCGCGGCGGCGGCAGCGACGATGATGTCAGCGATGCGATAATCGTACTCAGAGCCATGTATCGGCAGGTGCGGGGTCCGAAAGACGGCGGTAACGCCATCGGTCAGGTTGACCGTCGGCACGATCAGGCGGCACCGATCCGCGTCACGCATCCGCTGATCACCAAATCCGTCTTCCATGGAGGCGGTCAAATGGAATGGACAGTAGCGCGATTGAAAGAAGTGATCGAGATTAAGACCAAACCTACGTCTTAAAAGGGTCCGTACCGTCGGGTAGATCCAACGGTACCGCCGTGGCGGCACAAAGGGCTCGCGGGCGTGAAAAATCTGTTTGGTGTGCTTGTTGTAGAAGGCCTCGACGTCGGCATCGGACATGCCGCAACACAAGGCCGATGCCGTGATCGAGCCGGTCGAGGTGCCAGCGATTAAGTCGAAGTAATCGGCGAGCGGGGCGTCGAGTCGCTTTTCGAGTTCAGCCAATACGCCGATTGCAAAGGCTCCACGCAGTCCACCACCGGCGAGCGCAAGGATACGAAACATAGTGCAAAGTTTTTTCTTGAAAAAAGGAATCATGAGCCGGTTCGCACTCGATCACCGCACCGGTGCCAACGGCGCCCGTCGCTGCGGCACCTGGCCCGTTGCCGCGACGGATTGTCTTACGAAAAGCGATCGCAATTGGCGGACCGTGTCGTGGGGATGTGTGAGGTAGCTCACAAAATAAGATCGTGTGTTCCCACCTGCTGTTTTGCTAATCGCTGAGCGGCCTCTCTGGCGGCGGATCATCCGGGCGTCTGGGGATTTCCTGTTCGTGCTTCCGGTCGCCATGTTGCTGCGGACGGTGGCTGGTCCAGGAGAACCCAAGATGGATTGCTGCAGTGAGGAGGCGATTGGAATGCCCGGCATTCTCCAGATCCCGCGACAAGCGACGGACGCAACCAGAACTTCCTTTTTCCAAAATTGCCCGATCTGCGGGCGCTTGCTTCGGACGGCGGTTCACTTTGATGATGGTGGCGTAAGGTGTCAGCATTGCGGCGGAGAATTTGTTGCCTCGGATCCGGAACGCCGCAGCCATCAGGGTCCCGTCAGCAACGTGCAACGTGCCGAACAGTTGCTTGCCCGCTGCAAAGCTCAACCTCTATCCCTGGACATTTGAACGAGACCATCGCCACGCTTTTGGCGGCAACGCTGGTAGTGGAAATTTTTTCCGCACTTCGACGTTCGGCGTTTGGGTTGCTGTCTCCTTCGGGGGGTTGCTGGCGGGGCAGCCAGAAACTCTTGCACATACTCCGTCACCTGCTCCGGCTGATCGAGTATGACGAAATGCCGGTGCGGCGAGGACGCGGATCGCCTCGCTCTTTCACCATTTTCTACTTGAGGATGTGACTCCCTTCGTTTCTCTTGGCCCGGGCCCGCTCGCCCGGGGAAAGCGGTCGCATGAACATGTCGCGAATCACGATTGCCAGCACGCCAACAATTGATCGCTCAAGAAACGCCTCAGCGGGTGACGCCGCCTGGGGGAGGCGCCAGCAGGCGGTCCGCCCGCGCTTACCTACCTTGGCCCGGCTCGCCCTCGCATTGCTCGGAGTTTGCGGGTCCGCTGCCAGCGCCGGGGCGGCCGACGGAAATATCTCGCTGGAGAATCTCCGGATTCCCCGGGCCCAAATCCGCTCGGGCGGTCCGCCAAAGGACGGCATCCCAGCTCTCACCGATCCTCAGGTCATATCGGCCGCCCAAGCCGAGTCGCTGGCGCCCACCGAACGTGTGATCGGCGTCAGCGTCCAAGGCGAACAGCGAGCGTACCCGCTGAGGATTCTGAACTATCATGAAATCGTCAATGACACACTCGGCGGAGTTCCCATTGCGGTCACCTACTGCCCGCTGTGCGATTCGGCCGTCGTCTTTCGCCGCAAGGTCCAAGGGCAGGTGCTCGAGTTCGGCGTCTCCGGAATGCTCTACCAGAGTAACGTGCTCATGTACGACCGCAGCCACGGCGTTCAGAGCTTGTGGTCGCAGATGGCGGGGCGGGCGATCTCTGGGCCCTTTTCGGGCACGCGACTCGTTCCCGTTCCGGTTAAGTTGACGAGCTGGGGCCGGTGGCGCAAGGAACATCCGGCGACGACCGTGCTCGGGCCGCAGACCGGACATCGCCGACGTTACCAGGTGAATCCTTACGCTGACTATTTCCGTTCTCCTGAACTCATGTTTCCCGTAGCGGCGACCGATCCACGATTACCGCCGAAATCCCGCGTGCTCGGCGTGGTCGTCGGTGACGAGGCCAAAGCTTATCCCCTTCCAGACCCAAATCCGGAACGCGGAATGTGGCAGGACAACGTGGGAGGGCGGACATTGCGGCTCGCCACAGCTGCCGACTCTGGAAACATCCGGCTGATCGATCCGCCGAAGGACGTGCGAATCGCCTACTCGCTGTGGTTCACCTGGTACGCGTTCCACCAAGACACGCAAGTCCACTCTTACCCGCAGTAGTCACCGATTTTTTGTTTGCGACTATTGGAACGACAACCCGACTGCCAAGACCTTATCGATCGCCTCAAAAAGCGTCTTTCTTGGCAATAAGCCAAGGTAGCGAATCAGGAGCCTGCGGAACATGTCCCTCACTGCGACCTTAGCACTTGCCTTGGCCGCCGGATTAAGCATCCCCGCCGGGGCTCTCGTGTCGTCCAGTTCCCCACTGCGTTCGTTGTGCATTCAGCACCAAATCGATAGTTTTGTCTCGTATTTCGGCGGCGGAGCTTTGATGGCTGCCATTTCGTTGGTCTTAATTCCGCGAGGGATGGAAGATGTCTCGGTATTTCCGGCGTCAGCGATGTTTTTTCTCGGCGGCGTGTTGTTTTGGCAGGTCAGTGGCTGGACGCGCCGCAGTGGGACATCCGCTTCACAATTGGTCGGAATGATGTTGGACTTCGTGCCAGAAGCCATCGTCCTTGGCGCCACCGCTGCGGCGGACTCCGCGGGCGCCTACCTGCTGGCCGGACTGATCGCTCTGCAGAACATGCCCGAAGGGTTTGGCGCATTTCACGAAATGCAGAGCCACCAGGCGTCGGCGAAGCGGTTGTGGACGATTTTTCTCGCGGCGCCATTGGCGGGACCGCTGGCGGCTTGGCTGGGCTTCGCCTGGCCGTCGATTAGCGAAGAGGGTTTGGGGCTGGTGATGTTCTTCTGTAGTGGTGGGATTCTCTATTTGATTTTTGAAGACATCGCTCCCCAGGCCCACCTCAGACAACGAGACTTCCCGGCAATCGGGGCCGTTCTCGGGTTTTTGCTGGGCATGGTGGGCGCCATGTTGGCCCATTGAAGCGACCCATGTCTTGCTCCAGACGCCGGCAGAATCACTACCGCGATCCAACGTGAGAAGCCGACGCTGGAGCTGCTTCAGGGCATACCAGCAGCGTTTCTGCAGGCTTCGGGTCGAAGGAGCCGCCAGCGCGAGGAAACGTGCCGCGTGCGTGTCTCTCGCATCCCAGCGATCACACGCTCATTACTCGCCATCCACGACTGTCGCTGGACGACTTCGCCATCCTTGACCATCCGCAGTGCCCGCTACGGATCGGAGGTCGCCGCCTTACAACGGGCCCCAAACGGATCGCGGACCCCGCGATGCCAGCTCCAAGTTTTCACTTATCCGCCCAATTCCTCCAGCCGCCGAGCGCACCTATCAAGCCCTCCAGCCCTCCAGACCAACGGCATCATCGCGAACTGCTACGACCACACCGCGTTTATCACCTGGCGAGAAAGGCTGCCAAGGCGAAAGGGAAGACCTCGGCGAATTGGCTCGCAGACCGAGACGAAAACCGTAGCTCGGAATTTTCTCGGATTCCCGTAATGCTGGGAGAACGAGTGTCCGTGCCTCATGACGAGTTGTCGGCGCGATGATGCGTTCCGGCGAGAAACGGGCCATTCAGGTGCCCCCGCGAATTCCGGCGGTGAGGGCGATCGCAGCAAGAATGCTGAGCGCCACAAGCATGAAGGCCAGGCTGAGGAGTCGAGTACGACGCATTGCATCAATTCCATTTCACAGGGAGAACCGTTCGCCGTGGATCTGCGATTGCAGAATCCCCATGCCTAACAGCGTCGACGTGACCGCATCGGCCATCGCTGGTGGCCCGCAAACAAAAAAAGCCTTTTCGGTTGGCGCATTACAGTGTTCTCTGATCAACTCCCTATCGACATGCCCTCGGGGGCCTTGCCAGGAATCGTCGGGATGGCTGAGCACATGGACTAGCGTCAGTTGTGGATGCTCGCCGCCGACGAGCGTGTCCAATTTTTGTCGAAACACGATATCGCTTTCGGTCCGGTTGGCATACAACAAGAGCACACGTTTTGTTGCACGGACGTCTCGCATGTGCCTGAGCATTGCCATTAGAGGCGTGATGCCGATACCGCCAGCGATCATCACGATGTCATCCTGCTGTGGATGCAGGGAATAACTAAATCTTCCAAAAGGGCCTAAGACTTCCGCCTGATCACCGACCTGCAGCTTGTGAATGTTGGCAGTAAAATCGCCCGAGGCCTTGATTGTCGAGGCCAGCGTACCCCGTTGCGTTGGTGACGAAGCAATTGTCCAGTGATGTTCCTCCGTCGGCACCGTCGGATCGCCGGCATGAAAGGTGACGAAATGGAATTGACCTGGAAGATAGTCGAAGCACGGTCGTCCGGGGGGCGGCCTCAGTTTGACCGTCGTCACGTCTTCATTCTCGCGGATCACTTCGGCCACATGATAACGCTTCCTTCGCAGCCAAGCGGGCCGTAGGAACTTGTGGAAGACATAGACTGCCCCGATAGCCACACCGGCAAGTGGCCAAATGATTCGCATAACGGGATGTTCCAGGTCCCTTCCGGCGACAATGCTGTGCAGGAACGCCAGCGACAGCAACGACACGGCTAGCACGTTGTGAACCAATCGCCAGGATTGAAACTCAAATTTGATGCGCTGGCGGAACCAGGAAACAAGAACGGTTGCGACCAGGAGGAGCAGTGCAGCTCGACCGAACCAGATATACCACGGTTGCCGCCAGGATGAGAGCAATGTCCATCGGCCGCTGCCCCACGCCAGCAACACGGGATGCGCAAGCACGAGTAGCGAGCCGAAAATTGCCATCGCTTTATGAAAGCGGATGAGTTGATCAAGCCCAAACGGCCACTCGAGCCAACGCAGTCGGGCAGACAGCAACACTTGTAGGGCGAGAATCGCGATCCCCGCTAATCCCGCATGTAGTCCGAGGGTGTATACAAAGCTCGAAGTCGGATGCGGGCGGAGCGCAGTCACAAGCAAAAGCGGGCTGAGCAACACGACGACGTACAAAACGATACGCAACGTCCCCCAAGCAGTAGCGGG
Organism: uncultured Pirellulaceae bacterium; assembly: GCA_964400585.1. Taxonomy (GTDB): domain Bacteria; phylum Planctomycetota; class Planctomycetia; order Pirellulales; family Pirellulaceae; genus CAYNVI01. The sequence continues at coordinate 19,488 of CAYNVI010000005.1, forward strand.
TCCGATTCGCCGCGGCTTTGTCATTTGCTTCCCCGGTCTTGCAAGAAATAACCGTTTGATTGGGTCGGTAATTTGCTCGTATACATCACCGATACGCAACTGGACCTGTCGGAATCAAGGTGACCACCAACCGCCTGGGGCTTCATCAGCAGGACCAGTGCCGAGTACCTTGGCTGCCAACGGCTTGGTGAACCGTCTCTCGGCAGCAGTGGCACTAGCGAGCCAGCAGGTGCTGTGCCACCTGCGTAAGTAACACGTTCCTCCCACCCTATTTCGGTTCGCGCGGCCTGTTCTGTGAGATAGCTCACTGAAACACCATGGCCTCGGCCGATGCCCGAAGATGTGGAGGCCGTTTGGCAAGCTACCCTTGTGGTCTGCGATCGACCGCGCTGCGGCGAGAGGGGAAGTCTGGCCGCCACATGTGACGGTCGCTTTGAGGCATTTTCTGACGGCGGCCGGACGGCACATTAGTTGCAATTCAGCGAACGAACGGTACCGCTGCTCGACAGCGATGGTCTTGACGCGTTTCTGGCTGAATGATGCTTCTCTTTACGAATCGCTCCAAGCAATGGCTTGTTGCCTGCCTGATGCTTGTTGCCTGCACGATGACTACGGCAATTATGTTGTCGATTTCGAGTTCGTCGGCGTGGGCGAGTTTGCCAGTTCAAGGGCTGCCGGTGCCGGACAACCCGCCCCCCCCGGAACCAAGCGAAGCGGACGGGAAATCAGCGGATTCGGCGGCAGAGACTGCCGCTTCATCGCAAACGCCGAAACCGCCCTCGATGGATCTGCCGTCCACCGGCCCCTCCGACAGCGCACCGCCGAAGGCCGGCTCGGAAACCGGGAGTCCCCGCAACGGGCAGGCTTCCGCGGCCTCGTCCAGCAAACATGTTGGTCAGCGTGACAAGGACAGTCAGCGTGACAAGGACAGGTCGACACAGAATCGTGGCTCTAATGCTGCCAGCCGCACCGATGCTGCCAGCCGCACCGACCGGTCCGAGAGCTTCTCCGCCAGATTGGTCCGCTGGTTCGGTAAGTTTCATCCGGCCACCGTACACTTTCCGATTGCGTTACTTTTGGTCGCTGCCTTGGCAGAAGTTTTTTGGGCTGTCAGCGAGCAACCCCGCTTTCGCTTTACACGTCGCTTTTGCCTTCTACTGGGAGCCCTAGGCGCTGTTGGCTCCGCGATGCTCGGCTGGTTTCTGGCGGGTTTTCAGCTCACTGACCCGACCTGGACTCGAACGCTCCACCGTTGGTTTGGCACCGGTACGGCCGCTTGGGCGGTAGGGACTTTCGGACTTAGTGAACTGAGCCACCGTCGCAACGCGGTAAAGATCGAGCGTTCCTTTTGGGCGACCCTGTTTTTAGGCGCGGCCCTGGTCTCGACAACGGGCTTCCTGGGCGGCACCATTGTTCGTGGGTTGGGTCACTATGGTTGGCCCTCGGCCCGAGCAGACGGGGGGAAGCCAGCGGCAGAAGCAACCACAGCAGCGGAAGCGACCAAACCGGAAGAAGCGACCGAGGCCGACGCGGCAGTCGTCGTCGAAATGAACGACGAATTCGTTTTTGATCCCGAGCGAGTGACGATTCAGCCAGGCGAGGTCGTGCTTTGGAAGGGGGTTGGCAACTATCCCCACACGGTAACCGCCGACCCCGATAAAGCCAGCGATCCCGAACACGTCCGCCTCCCAGACGGTGCTTCGAGCTTCGATTCCGGCCGCATCCGGCCCGGCGAAACATTCTCCCACACCTTCGACATCCCCGGCACGTATCGATATTTCTGCATCCCGCACGAGTCGGCCGGCATGATTGGCGAGGTCGAGGTGAAAGCGATGCCAAGTCGCGACGAGCCAGAGTGACGCTCCAAGCCAGTTGCGATGTTTCGCAAGTGGCTTTTTTTATGGCGCGGCGGGGCCCTGAAACAGCCCAGGCTTGCGGAACGCCGTCACCAACAGCGCACGGCATGTCGAACCAGACCTGCGGAACCCGCTGGCCGACCGCCTCGAATCGCCAACCGCCTGGGAAACGAGGCAAACCCTTCCGGTTGCAGCGGTGGCTCCGAGCATTCGCCCTGCACGGCAGGTAAGGCTTGGAGGGGGTTCGAACTTCCGAACGGGCTCCATCGGCCGAAATGCCGATGAAATTGACACGGATGTTGGATTTGCCGCCTCGCCTTACAAGAACCATTTTGATGACCATGCCATATTTTTACCGAGCCTTTGTGCTGGGACTGGGTTTGCTCCCGCTCTGGGCGTCCAGCCTCCCGCTCGCCGCAGCGGGCGATGGCTTGGCCGCCACCTGGAATTGCGACGCCGTGCCGCGATGCGATGCGGCGCCCCGCTGCGATGACCGGGGAGCGTGCTCGGGATTCCAGCTAACCGACTTGCTGCGTCGCAGCGATCACTGCTTCGATGACTTCATCAGCCCGATGACCAACCCCGTGTGGTTCGAGGATCCGCGGACGCTGACCGAGGCCCGCGGGATCTTCTTGAACCACGACCTCCCCGACACGGTGGGCGGGGGCGACATCCAACTCTATGCCCTGCAATTGCGGCTCGCACTCACCGAGCGACTCAGCCTGATCGCGGTCAAAGACGGGTACGTCGTTTCCAATAATCCGCTGATCGATGACGGTTGGGCCGACGTCGCCGCCGGCTTGAAGTACAACCTGATCCGTGATACCCAGCGGGGCCGCCTGCTGAGTGCCGGACTGCTCTACTCGCTACCTGTCGGCAGCCCCCGCACGCTGCAAGGCACCGCCCGCGGCCTACAAGACAATGCCGACGGCGAATTTGCTTTCTACCTGACCGGCGGCCGTCGCCTGGGGGATCACGCCCACTGGCTCTCCGCCGCCGGGATGAAGATTCCCGTCGACCAGCAGGAACAGTCGACCTTCGCCTACTGGTCGAACCACCTCGACGTGCAACTGACCAAGACCTTCTACGCGCTGACCGAACTGAATTGGTACAGCTACCTCGATGATGGCAACGGGCCGCTCAACGGCGTCGAAGGGATGGACCTGTTCAACTTCGGTTCGACCGGAATCGACGGACAGAATCTCGTCACCAATGCGGTGGGGTTCAAGTACAAACCGTGTGGCAATACCGAGATCGGGATCGCCTACGAGTATCCACTGACGGAGCGTCGGGACATCATCGACGACCGGCTGACCGTCGATTGGATCATCCGTTACTAGGCGACAGCGCCACTTTTTGATGAGCGGCTGGGCGCTAGCCCCCGGACTTTCGCGACGGGCCGGCGGCTAGCGCCGAAACCGCTCAAATGACCGAGACGCACCGTTAAACACGGGATTTGGATCGAAAAGTCGCGCTGTCCAGCTAACTGTGCATCACGAAACCGCCGTCAACATTGATCGTCTGGCCGGTCACTTCGCGGGCCGCATCGCTGCAGAGGAAATGGACCATCGCCGCGACATCTGCGGGCTGCTGCCAACGTTGTAGCGGGATGACCTGCCGGACCTTCTCTCCCGCCCAGTCCTCGTAATCCCGTCTCTGGGCGGCTGGTTGACGCGTATTCCAGGCGGCCCAGACCGAGCGGTTTAAAGGCGTCTGCACCATCCCCGGACAAACCGTGTTGACGCGGACGCCGTGCGGAGCGAGATCACGGGCCATGACTTGGGCAAAGTTGATCATCGCCGCCTTGCTGGCACTATAGGGCGGATCGGTCGGCGAGCCGATCTGACCGGCGACGCTGCTGAGCATCGCATAGACGCCCCGTTGGCGTGCTCGCATCGGCGGCGCCGTGGCATGCGCCACATGCGTGGTGCCCATGATGTTGACCTCCAATACCTTCCGCCAATCGTCGGGATCGAGCTCCGTAAACGGGCAGCCAAACTTGTGGGAACCGATCGCCGCGGCATGGACGACGCCGGCGATCGGCCCCAGCTCCTGTTCGACGCGCTCGGTCGCTTGTTGGACGGCTGCGTAATCGGTGATGTCGACGACCCACGCCGCTGCGGCCTCCTCTGCTGGGGACGGCGCAGCGGCTTGCTTGCCAGCAGCGATCCCCGCCGGTTCCTGCCGCTCGTTGCTGTCCGCAGCGGGCAGGGGGGAAGCCGCCTCCGACGCGCGAGGAGTGACAAGATCCCAAACCACCACGCGATCGCCTCCTTCCGCAAACCGGCGCACGCAGGCTGCCCCGATCCCACTCGCCCCTCCCGTTACGACAATCACCCGTCCGTCCGCAGTTGCTTGATTGGTCAAAGGAGGCTCGCTGTTACTTTCCAGAAGGTGAAGGAAGACCGCAGGAGGCGGCTGCCCGGAGGGGTTCCCACAGCACCAGGGACGTGCCCGCAGAACCCCTCGAGAGCCTCTCGACAACGTCGAGCCCGCCGGGATTGCGCCGAAAAAAATTGCCGGCTTTCGCTCGGTCGCCGACCCTCCTGGCGAGCGGTCCGGGCAGCGTCTCGGGGGACCTTGCCGAGCCGGCCAGGGGCGGCCACCGCGCCGTAGAGCATCCGTTTAGCGCGGCCGTCATCCCCTTGTTCGATTCGCCGCCGCGATCACCGGC
>CAYNVI010000006.1:0-15827 GCA_964400585.1 uncultured Pirellulaceae bacterium
CTTGGCGGACGCGCCGCAAAAACTGGCCGCTGGGATCGGCCGAGCCTGCCGCTACCGCCTCCGCGTCAGCAGGGGCCAAGGCGGAGCCCTGGCCGAGGGCGGTCGTCGGTTGCTCGTTCAAAGGGATCTGCTCCTCAACAAAGGGACAATCCGTCCTGGAGAGTGACCGCCCGCGGAGAGCGCGGGGGAGGGCTGCTTGAAAACCAGGGCGCCGGGCCGCAACGGCCCGCAAAATTCTTACGTGCCGCGAGGCAATTGCGCACTCAGTTCTTTGGCAAAACCAGGACGAACCCGCCAATAAACCATCGCGTCCCGCTGGGGCGGCAAAACCTGCACATTCGGCGCAGGGAGCGCGATCGCTTGCCCCCCCACCTGGACCTTGGCCGCCTCTTCGGCGCGGGGCACGCCACAGGTGTCGCAAAGGATCCCAGGAAGTCACTCAGTTGCTGGCGGGCGGCCTGCTGGCCGACGCTGTCGGCACTACTTTTGCCGCTCCAATAGGCCGCGAAGGCGCTTAACCCCGCGGCGGTCAACAGTTCCGGGATCGAGGCGTAGGCGATCAGCATGCTGCCGCCAAAATCGACCGGCAACATCAACACGGCGCCAAAGCTTGCCAAGACGGCTGTCAGGGGAGTCAGGCCCGCCTTCAACTTCGTCCCGACCGGCACGTCCCGCCACATTTCGACCACGGCCTCGTCGAGCCGCCGCGGATCGAGGGACGTGAAGTCCTCTCGCTCGAAACGGAGCGTCGCCTGGGTCGCCAACTGCTCGATCGCTGCGGGACCCGGTTGCCCCGGCAAGACGCGGTCGGCTTGATGGGACTGCAAGGCCGACACCAGACGCTCGGGGGTCAGCAAACCGCCTTGCTCCCCTTTGCTGAAGACGTCCTTGATTTCGTCGGCCGTCTGCCGGGCGACTTCCGTAGGGGTAAAGCGGCGGACCATGTCATTGGCCCCGCCGACCAGCCGCTTGAACGTGGCGTTCATCCGGACGCCCCAGCGGGCGTACCAAGGGGCCGCTTTGCAGAAAGCATCCGAGAGCTGGCGAACGATGCGTTCGGACTGGTGCAGGCGGAGTTCGACGATCCGGCCTCCCGGTTCGCGGTGGGCGAAGAACTCCAGCGCCGCCTCCAGCAACCGACCCTGTACCTGCTTCGCTTCCGCGGCGCATTCCGCGGCGGCCGCTTGCAGGCGGTCGTACCCCTCGTCCCAGATCGCTTTGCGGAGCCCGGCCTGCAACGCCAACTGAAAACGTGCGAACAGTTTGGCGCGATCGAGTTGCCCCGGCATCGCCAGCAGGAAGCGTTCGTCGTCGATCGCCGCCGGCGGGTTGGCGTCCGGGTTCTCGGCGAGCGAGAAGAAGACCGGCAGGGGGTCTTCGTCGTGCAGCGGGATCGGCTGGCCGCGGGCGTCAGTCGGCTGCGGGATGTAGGGTTGGCTGCGGTCGATGTCAAAATCGTAGGCGGCGTACAGCATCTCCACCCGATGCTGTTCAGCCAGCGGCTGAAAGGTTTCCCAGATTTGATCGGGCGTTTGCCGGGGACGGATCTTGTTGATCGCCAGCATCCGGGGGATGCCGGGCATCAAGTCGCTGGCGATCCGGAGGATGTCGGCCAGGTCGGCATCGCGAAACGATTCCGGAGTGGTGACGACCAGGAAAGCCGAACAGAGGGTGGCGGCGAGTCCCAGCAGTTCGCGCCGCGCCGCCGGATCGCCCAAGCCGAAGGCTTCGTCGGAAACGATGTCGGGGCAATCGAGCAGGCCGACGCCGACTTGATCCAGGTGCGGGTCGGTCGCCACCAGGGGAACGCCCAGCAGCGCCGCATCGCCCGCTTGATTGTTGTACTGGGCATGGGCCCGCTGCGGATCCTCATCCAGCATCTCCGGCGGGGTGCCGAGCGCCTCGCCGATGCGGGCGATCAACAGGCTCCACAATTCAGGATCGTCTCGCCAGGCTGCCGGCAACCAGAGGACAAAGCGATGGGTCCCCTCGCGGCTATTCGGTCCCCGCAGCGTCCGGGCACTTCCCGCCGGACTGAGAAAACTCGAGACGAGACTCGTCTTGCCGCTGTTAAGCATCCCGGCGATCGCCACGGTCGGGTGCTGGGACAACGGCAACGCCCGTTCGACCTGGCGACCGGCAGCGACCACCGCGGCGGCCGCCGGGGGGTCGACCCGCCGGAGCGCGGCGAGGAAACTTTCGCGTCCCGGCGTCGGAAAGAACCGCTCGGCCGCCGCGCGCTGATCATCGTCTTCCAACAGGGACAGCAGCTGCGGCCAATTGACGAGGTCCTGAGCGCGAGGTTTGCGAAAGCCGAACATAGAGCGGGAAGGTTTGCAGCCGAGCAGGGAGACCGGTCCGAAATGACATCCCTCGACCCTTTCCCTTTCCAGGGCGGGGCGAAGGGTCTCCGAAAGCCGGTCGTGATTGGGAAGCGGTCGCTCCAGCTAGGGGAACTGGTAAGCCGGATTCTCCGGGTCGAAATCGCTTTCGCTGAGCCCGACGTTCAGTTCCACATCGAGGTAGGTATAGGATTCGAGCAGGGGCGTATCGCCCGCCTCGTCTCCGTCGGGCCAACCGAATGCCGTATACCGTAGCGGGATGTTCCGTTCACGATCGATCGCGATTTCGGCGACCGAAAAGTCATCCTCGCTGCCGTCCGGTTCGGCGTGGATCACGCGGATCAGGAAACACGGTCGATCGCCGACCAAGTGATCGGCGGTGGTGGCGACCGAGGTATTCGAATCTTCCAGATCGTCCTCCCCCCGTTCGATCAGTTTCCGCACCAGATTGATCAAACCGATCTGAGTGATCGGGTAACGATTGCCCAGCATGGCCAACATCCCCTCGGGGTCGAGGGGGGGGACCGGGATCAAACCTTTAAAGCCGGCCTCGTGGGCGACCAGTTTGCCCTCGAAGCGGTCTTCGGCCCAAATGACCTCCCGGCCCGCAACCTTTTCGGGCGCAGTAAAGCGAAGGTAGACCCGCATCGGACGAGGGCGTGCCGCCTCCTCGCTCCGCCGTGTCTGGATCTTGACATCCATCTCTTGCCGGGGCTGCAGTTTGCCATTGACGCGTTCCTGCTTGACCAGCCGTGCGGTGTAGTCATCGACGTTCCCCTGCAGATAGGCCAAAGCGGTCCGGGCCTCGACCAACACATCTTGGAGGCTGCTGATCCGCGGGGTCGCCGAGGCGCCGGGGGTGCTCGAGGAGGACGTGGCGGCCACCGGCGTGGGGACTGCGGAGGGTTCCGCGTCCTCGCTCGGCCACCACTGCCAGCCGACAAACGCGCCGAGACCGAGGAGGAAGCCGATCAGGAACAGACGACCGCGACGAGGCGAACGCCTCCCCCGACGCGAAGAGCCGGCAGGTTGCGGATCGGAGGAATGCATCACTCGCTCATCCCCTGGAATGCAGATCAAAAAAGGCGGCGATCGCGGATTCCTCCGACCGCCGCCCTGGAGTCATGATACTCGCCTTGGTGCCGCAGCGCGAGGCCGGGCGTGGGCAAGGGCTCGTGCCGCCCGAACCCCCGCACCAGGCCGCCGCGCCTCGCGCCCCGGGCAACGGCGACGCGAGGCAGGCGGAGCGAGATTCGGAATCAGGGGGCTAGAAATTGCCGCCCTGCTGCTTCATCTGATCGGCTTGGATCCCCGCGCCGATCGCCCGCAGGATGCCTTCGCCAATCGAGATCCGCACCCGCTGGCCGCGGGAGATCGAATTGCTGATCAGGTTGACCCGATCGGTCTCGCCGCTGCGGGCGATCGCGTCGATCATCGCCGCGATCACCTCTTGCTGGTCCACACTCTGGGCGAACTGCAACACCGGCAATAGCGAGAAATAGGCCTGACCGAGCGGCCGATCGGAGGCGTCGGGCTCCTCGGCCTCGACGATCAACGCCTTCATGCGAGCTTCGGCATCTTCGCCCATCGCAAAGTAGACCGCATCGTCAGCGGTTCCTAGCTTGACCTGCAGGACCGGGCCGAACACCTGGCGGGCTTCTTCTTCGCTCTCCGGCACATCGGCTTCCACCGTGTGCATGGTGACACCGTTGAATTCGCCCTGATCGAACAGGAAGCGGGGGGCGCCGGGCTCCTCCTCAACTTTGGCGGCCACGTCTTTCAGCAACGCCGCCAATTCGTTCCCATCGGCCAACAGCGCGCCTCCGCTGGCGGTCAATGTTTCGCTGCCGGCCGTCACCAGCACGCCGAGGTCGATCTTCCCTTCGGCGACGGTATCCATCCCCAACTCGGCCAGACGCTTGATCAAGGCTTCGACTTCGGTCGCTTGCGATTCGCTCAACTCGCCCGTCTTGGTGAGCTGTTCGCCGACTTGCTGCAGCGTCTGATCGAGCGACTGCCGCGTTTGCTCGACCGCTTTGGGGCTGACCGAAGCGGCGGCATGGTAATAGAGCGCCGCGTCGGGCCGGATGACCGAGGCAAAGCGGGAGGGGACCGGCTGGGAACCGTCGTAGATTTCCGCGAGCTCGCTCCCTTCGACCGCGACGATCTCCAGGTCGATAAAGGTGCGGCGGGACGCGGGATCGATCGACCAACCGAGTTGCAGCCTCTCGGTCTCGCTGATCATTTGCGACAACTGTTCCAGCGTTCGCTGGCCCATCGCCTGCGCCTCGGCCGCCTGCCGGGCGGCCGCCTGATTGAAACCTTGCTTCATCTGCTCGACCAGCATCCCCCGCAAGGGACCGGGCACGGCCTGCACGTTCAGACGCACGGCCAGGTCGTAGGTGTCGGCCATCCCGTCGAGCAGCGTCGTCGGATCGTCCGGGACGTCGGCCAGGAATTCGCGATTCTGCGAAGCATACGCCCAGTCACCCACCTGCCGGATGTACAGCAAGTTGGCGCCGGCGGCGATCACGTAGGTGCCGTCTTCCAGCTTCTCGGCCGGCCCCACCTGGTTTTCGATCCGCTTGAGGAACTGACTGATGTCGGCGGCCGGCACGAAGGCGATCGGGGCGGGCGCCCCTTCGATCATTTGGACCGTGATCCCGAGCGGCCGCGTGGCGTCGATCCCCTGGGTAAAGCCTGCCGCCATCGCAGCGAACATCCCGCCGGTGCCGGGCTGCCCCACCGCTTCGGCGAGGTAGGACACGGCGCCACCCACCTGATCGATTCCGGCGATCGAGACGACCAGCACGGGCTCTTGAGAAGTCGCCGCGGCGCTGTCGCCCGCGGGCGCTTCCTGGGCCATCAGGGGAGCAGCCGGCGTCGCCAAAGCGGCGAGCAAGCAGAGCATCACACCCCACCGAGGGGCGCCGATCCCAAAACTCGTTTTCCGTCGCATGGTCTTCGTTCCTTCCAAATTTCGTGGAGAAGTCCCCTCCGCAGGAGGAGACCGAATCAAAATTAGCTGCTGTCCTGACGACGCCCGCTGCCGTAGCCGGCAAGAGCCGCGACGTCGCCTTCGTCTCTGACTCTCCCTACCCCGGCAACGCCTGACAAAGTTTCAAGTTGTTCCCGAGAAGCTGCAGAAACCGTCGAGATTTCCCGCGCGGAGGCAAGCGGCAGCGCCGTGCCAGGCCCCCCGGTTACGCTGGAGAACGCTTATAGGGTGCGAGCAAAAGACTCCGGCCAGCCGGGCCGCGAGGACACGAGCCGGGGGGTTCCGTCGAGATGAACAGGCAAGGCCCCAGCAGGACCGGCTCGCGGAGCGGGCCCCGAGCTGGCGACAATCGTGCCGCCCCAGCAATCATGCCGACCCAGCAATCGGGCCGCCGCAGCCCGCTCGGCAAGCAGGGCAGAACCGCGGCTGCTCGCGGGATCGGGGTCCCCCCGGATCGTGCGGGAGGACTTCACTGGGAAAACCGTGCCAAAGCGAAACGCGGCCAAGAATTTCGCCCGAGAGCGGGCTGCTAACGTTCGCGGTAGACAATCCGACCTTTGCTCAGGTCGTAAGGCGAGAGCTCGACCCGCACCTTGTCCCCGGGGACGATGCGAATGAAGTGTTTGCGCATGCGGCCGGCCACGTGGGCCAGAACGTCATTGCCGGTTTCCAACTGGACGCGGAAACGCGTATTGGCCAACGCCTGGGTGACGGTGCCGTCGACTTCGAATGCTTCTTCCTTACTGCTCAAGACAGAACCTTACCGAGAACCAAAGGGGAGTAGGCAAGCGACGTTGCCTGGAAAGACCACGGGGAGGCATCGGCCACCCCTGGTCAGAAGATGGGCGAGGCGGCTCGGAGGGGAACCTGCCCCGCTGGGCCGCTTCAAAGGAGCAAAAAGTATACCAGCATCGCTGGCGCAGGGTCCAGCGAGCGCGGGCCGGATTTTTGCCAAAAACAGGCCGGCAGCTGCCCCAGAACCCCCTCGCCGAAGGGGCTCAATGGCTCGTTAGCCGACCCGTTCGAGCACGAGGTCGAGCGTTTTGCGAAGGCTGGCGGCGCTGGTGCGGATCCCTTGAACCTCTTTCGGCCAGAGATCGATCTCCTGCTGCTCGACCACTCCCTGGCGGCCCAACACCGTGGGAACCGAGAGGGCGACGTCGCGGATCCCATAGCATCCCGCCTGGACCGAGCTGATCGGGAGGACGCGCCGGCGATCGAGGGCGATGGTTTCGATCAGGTCGCGAATCGCGATCCCGACCGCGAAACCGGCCCCCCCTTTCCGCTTGATCACTTCGGCGCCGCTGCCGCGGGTGCGGGTGAACAACTGCTGGATCAAGGCGGGGCTCCAGCCCGGGTATTTTTCCAGCGGCAGGCCGGCGATCGTGGCGCTGCTCCAGATCGGGACCATCGATTCGCCATGCTCGCCCAGGATCAGCGCCCGCGTCTGCGTGGGGGGGGCGTTCAGCTGATCGGCGATCAAGCTGCAAAAGCGGATCGTGTCGAGCTGCGTGCCGAGGCCGATGACTTGCGGCGACGGCAAGCCCAGCCGTTGGGACGCCAGGTAGGTGAGGATGTCGACGGGATTGGAAACGACCAACACGATCGCCGACGATTTGGGCCCGGCTTGTTTGATCGAATCCAGGATCTGCACGAACAGGTCGGTGTTGCGATTGATCAGATCGAGCCGCGACTCGTCGGGTTTACGGCGCAAACCGGCGGTGATGCAGATCACGTCGGCAGTGGGGATCTGCTCGTATCCCCCCCCGACGATCCGCTGATCGGAGACGCTGGGACCGCCGTGCTGCAGGTCGAGCGCTTGTCCCACTGCCAATTCTTCGTTGGCATCGAGCAGGGCGAGTTCGCGGACGATCCCGCCGCACTGCAGGGCATACGCCGCGCAGGAGCCAACCAGTCCGCCTCCGCCAATAATCGCTACTTTCATTTCCGTCGCCTGGGGTCTGTCGGGGATGTGGGGGGGAGCGGGCCGGGCAAAGCGGTCGCCGGCGGCCGCAGCAAAGGGCGCGCTTAACGCTGTTGCATCTGACGCATCACTTCGGCGGTGATCGCCTTGACCAGTTGCTCTTCCTGCGGCGCGCCGCCGGGTCCGGCCGTGCGGTCCGGGGCAGCGGCCGGCGGAGCCGGGGCAGCGGGGGGCTTGATCGACGGGGGCGGCACAAAGGCCCGCTGTTCGACCCCGGCTGCTTCCCAACTGTCGCGGAAGATGTCGTTCGCGCAGATGTCGCAGTCCTGGTAGGCTTCGGTGTTGCGGGGGTCTTTAAATCCCCACTTGTCCTTCAGCTCGAGCAGTTCCTTCGATTTTTTCGCATTGAGGTATTCGACGTTGCCGAGCTGCTTGGCCAACATCAGCATCCGGCAGTACGAATCGAGGATCTCGGTCCACCAATAAGCCTGCTCGACCGTTTCTCCATAGCTGACCGTACCGTGGTTGGCCAGGATGATCACGTTGGTCCGATCGACGAAGGGGATGATCGTGTCGGCGAAGCTTTGCCCTCCCGGCGTCTCGTACTGCGTGATCGGCACATCGCCGAGGAAGACCTCGACTTCGGGCAGCACGCACTGCGGAATCGGTTCGCGGGCGATCGCGAAGGCGGTGGCATGCGGGGGATGGCAATGGACGACACTCTTGACGTCGGCCCGTTGCTTGTAGATTTCCAGGTGCAGCAGGGCTTCGCTGGAGCGTTTCTTGCGGCCTGCAAACTGGTTGCCTTCCATGTCGACATGGGAGATGTCGTCCGGCTTGAGGAAGCCCTTGCAGTGCAGCGTCGGCGTGCACAGGACCTCGTTATCGCCGACCCGCACCGTGATGTTGCCGTCGTTGGCGGCGGCGAATTGCCGGTTGTAGATACGGCGACCGATGTCGCACATATCTTGTTTGATCTTATGGATGTTTTGACTGCTGTTGGACATCGCGTCACTCACGCTTGAAGGGTTGGGGTGGGGCTTGAGCTGAGGGGTTCGGGAGGGGCGGAAGGTGGCCGGCAGGGGCCTCGCGGGATCACTGCAAGTAGATATCATCCAGCAACGCCACCAAGGAGGCGTCGAGGGGTTTCACGTCGGGCCGAAACGGTTGAGCCGCCTCCGGGCCCTCCGCCATCGCGACGAGGTCGCCCTCGCCGGCTCCGCAGAGGTCCCAGGCGACCAGCGTGTCGCCGCCGAAGGCGGCTTCCGGCAGGTCTTCGATCCGGGAGAGCTGTTCCACACAACGGAGCGTGGCCCCCGCCATCTCCGGGTGGGCTCGCGACAGGGTCACGGTTCCAATCACTTTGGCGATCTTCATCGACTGGCTCCTGGCGCAAACAGGCGGTGGCATCGTTCGGCCAGCACGATCGCTTTGGCAAGGCTGACGCGACGCATGTCGAAGACCCACACGTTCGGATGCAGGCTCGCTTCGACCGCGGCCAATTCGTTCAGTTCGGCAACACTGGCGGCCCGCACCGAGGAGGTCCGGCACGCTTCGCAGACGAAGGGGGCCGGCAGGTCTGACAAGACGATGCCCCGCGCCCGGTCCGCGGCGGCCTCGCCCAGCAGCGTGTCGGGACAGGTGGCGGTGACTTGCAGGTTGCGGCGGGCGAGTTGCTGGCTGAGCCCTTCGCCTCGTTCCGCTCGGTCGGTGTCGGCGATCCACCACGTTTCGGCGACGGCCGGGGTCGCGCTGCCCCGGCGGACCCAGCGGATGCCCCGTTCGCCTGCCAAGTCGCGGGCCGCTGGCGTGATCACCGCCGTCGCTTCGATCAGCACCTGGTCGGTCCCGCTCGGCACCGCCGACAAGGCGTCCAGCGAGATCACCGCCTCGGCCAGCGGGTAGCCGGCGCTGGCCGGCGGGGCAGGGGCCGCGGAGGACGCAGGGGCCGCGGGAGCGGACCGCCCGGCGGGCAATTGCTGAAGCACTTCGCGGACCACGCGATCGATCAACTGCTGCGTCGTCGAGGGCGAAGGCTGGGACATGGGTGGCAACGTCGGTCGGCGAAAGGGAGCGGAAAGCAGGCGCGGGCGAAAGCGAAAAACGGTCGATTCAGCGGCGGGTGGGAAGGCTGTCGATCAGCCCGAAGACGCTCCAGCGGACCGGCGTGTGGGGGTCGTTGAGCATCTCGCGGGCGTGCAAGCCATCGCTGGTGATCATCACCCGGTCCTGACGCCGCGCCCCCAGGTGGTCGACCGCCAACAGCGGCGGGCCGTCCGGTGTATCGTCGACGCCCAACGGTTGCAGCACCAACAGACGCTCGCCGTTCAAGCTGGCGTGCTTGACCGTGGCGCGGGCCGAACCGAGGACGAGGGCGGGTTGCATGACAGGCAGGGAGTGGGAAACGAGGGGAATGGATGAGGACGAACAGGCCGCCCAGGCAAGCGGGGTCAAACCACGTCGGGGCTGCCGACGACGTTCAGATCATCGACCATGCTGCAACGACGTTCACGAGTGAAGGTGAGCGGCGTGGTCACCCCTTCGCCCGTCGGGCCGGCGATCGAGAACGACAGGTAGCCTTCGCCTCCCAGTCCCAGCGACGCCATGCAGGGGCCATTTTTGACGAACAGCGTGGTATCGAGAGCCCGCCCCATCTTCGTCATATTGCGGACGTCACGGGAATGGATCATCGCGGTGTGGCGAAAGCCGTGTTCGTAATGCTTGGCCATCGCGATCGCGTGGTCGACATCACGGGCCCGGACGAAGGGCAGGAACGGCATCATCTGCTCGACCGAGACGAAGGGGTGGTCCTCCTTGGTCTCACCAAACACCAGTTCCACGCTGGCCGGGACCGTGACCCCGGCGGCCTGGGCCAACTTGGCGGCATCCTGGCCGATGAAATCCTTGTGGGCGGCGTCGTGCTGGTCGTCGCCGACCTGCGTGATCGCCTGGCTGGTCAAACGGTCGATCTGGCTGGCGTTCAAGCGGGCCGCGCCCGCCCGTTCCATCGCCGCCATCATCGCGTCGAAGACGCTTGCGACGACGAAGACTTCCTTCTCGGCGATGCACAGCAGGTTGTTGTCGTAGGCTGCCCCTTGGATGATCGCGCGGGCCGCCCGATCGAGGTCGGCGGTCTCGTCGACCACCACCGGCGGGTTGCCCGGACCGGCGACGATCGCCCGCTTGCCACTCCGCAAGGCGGCGCGGCCGACGGCCGGTCCCCCGGTCACGCAGATCAAGGCGACCTGGCGGTGGCTGAACAACTGGTTGGCCGATTCGAGTGTCGGTTCGACGATCAAGCAGATCAGGTTGTCGATGCCGATTTCGCGACGGATCGCCTCGTTGAACCGGCGCACTCCTTCGGCCGCCACTTTCTTTCCCGAGGGATGCGGGTTGACGACGACGGTGTTGCCTCCGGCCAGCATGCTGACCACGTTGCCGGTGATCGTGGGCAGGCTGTGGGTGACCGGCGTGATCGCCCCGATCACCCCGAAGGGAGCCCGCTCGATCACCGCCAGGCCATGGTCGCCGCTGAAGGCTTGGTTCTGGAAGAATTCGGTCCCGGGGCTCCGCTCACCCAGCGTCCGCAGTTTTTCGATCTTGTGTTCCGGGCGGCCGACCCCGGTCTCGGCCATCTCCATCAACCCCAGTTCTTCGCACTGGCTGATCGCGATCTGCCGGATGATCTCGATGATCCGCTTGCGGTCGGCGATCGTCCGCTTGCTGAGCTGTTCAAAGGCTTGACGGGCGGCATCGACCGCTTGGTCGACCTCGCTGAACAAGCCGTGGCGTCCCAGGGCCGCAGGAGCCGGCGGGGCGGCCGTGCTGCGGGCGGACGCGGCCGGCGTTTGCCCGTTGCCGGAGGAGGGGCCGGGGGGCATCGGTCCGACTTCCGCCAGCACCTGAGCGACTACGTTGCGGATCAGCTTTTCGTCGTACTGCATGTTCGGGGCTTGCTGTTCGGGGCTTGCGAGGGATTCAGGGATTCAGGGGGGGCAGGAAGGGTGCGAGGAACGCCGTGCCTCGGCCACGGGTTCATTCCTCGTCATCACGGCGGTAGACCGCCGCCTTATCGATGCGGACGTTGTCGACGATGCCGATGATCGCCGCATCGATCGGCAGCTTGCTCGTTTCCGGCGTCAAGCGGGCACTGCTCCCTTGCACGATCAACACGAAGTCCCCTTCACCGGCGCCCAGCGTGTCGACCGCGATGAAGGTGCGTCCGGTGGTGACCAACCGTTGGCGGGTCTCCGCGCAGAGCCGGTAGGGCTCGACGACCAACAGCTTGTGACCGGTCATCGACGCCACTTTCTGCGTGCTGACAACCGATCCGGTGACGCGAGCGACAAACATGAAAAACGGCCAAACGGGGAAGGGACGAAAGGGGACCGCGGGGCTGCCGCGGCGTGAAGTTAAGCGTTCAACAAGGCCACGCTTTGACGGGCCACGATCAATTCTTCATTGGTAGGGACGATCCAGACTTGGACGCGGCTGCCGGCGGCGTGGATCGCCGCTTCCCCGGCGTCGTTCATCTCCGGGACGGCGTTCTTCTGGGGATCGAGTTCGATTCCCAATTCGGTCAGGCCGCCGCAGACCGACTGCCGAATCGCCGCGCCGTTTTCGCCGATGCCGGCGGTGAAGCAAACCGCCTCGGCGCCGCCCAGGGCCACCAGCATCCCTCCCAGGTGGCGACGGATTTCCGCCACGTAAACATCGAGCGCCGCCTGACAACGGGCATCGCCGTCGGCCGCCGCCGCTTCGATGTCCCGGATGTCGGCGCTCCGCCCGCTCATCCCCAGCAAGCCGGAGCGCTGGGCCAAGTCATCGAGCACTTGCTCGAGCGACTGGCCGGTGTGGGCCATGATCAGCGGCAAGGCAAAGGGATCGAAATCACCGACCCGATTGTTCTGGGGCAGTCCGGTTTGCGGCGTCATCCCCATCGTCGTCGCGACACTCTGGCCATCCTCGATCGCGCACAGGCTGCTGCTGCCGCCGAGGTGGCAGGAGACGATCCGGGCTTGCCGGTTTTCCAGCAATTCGGGCATCCGGGTCGCGATATAGCGGTGGCTCGCCCCGTGGAATCCCCACTTGCGAATGCTCAGCTGCTCGGTCCATTCCGTCGGGATCGCATAGGTCTTGCGGGCGTCCGGAATCGTGCGATGGAAATCGGTCTCGAAAGCCGCGACCAGGGGGATGTCGTTGACGCGGGCTGCCAGGGCACGCATCGCCGCCACGTAGGGCGGATTGTGCGCCGGGGCGGCCGCGTTCATCTCCTCCATCGCCTGCAAGACTTCTTCATCGACGCGATAGACCCCGCACAGCCGTCCGCCATGGACCGCCTTGAAGCCGATCGCCGCGACCTCGTTGGGCGATTCGAGGCAGCCGTGTTCCGGATCGGTCAACTGGCTCAGGCAGGCCTCCACCGCGACGCCGTGGTCGGCAACGTGCCTCGTCCGCTCGTCGGACCAGTCACCGATCGTGACGACGCAGCGGCTTTCCGCTTCGCCGATCCGATCGACCGCCCCGCGGGCCAGGCACGATTCATCGCGCATGTCGAGCAGGCGGTATTTGAAACTGGTCGATCCGAGGTTCGCGACGAGTACGCGCATGGTCATCATCCATTGATTCCGGGAGAGCTTCGATTGCAGAGGGTGCGGCGGGCTTGCCGTCCGCCGGCTTGCCGTTCGCGGGCTTGCCGTCAGGGAGGGGCCGGCCGTCACCGAGGCTGCCACCGGCGACTACGACATGAAGGCTTCGGAAAGTCCTTCGGCCGGCCGCGGGATAATGTGGCTGCTGACCAGTTCGCCGACCTGCGCCGCGGCGCTGGCTCCCGCCTCGACGGCGGCCCGCACGCTGCCGACATCGCCGCTGACGATGGTGGTGACGAAGGCGCCCCCGATGTCGACGCGTTTGACGATTTCGACGTTGGCCGCTTTGGCCATCGCGTCGGTCGCTTCGATCAGGGCCAACAGACCTTTGGTTTCGACTAAGCCGATTGCATTATTCATCTTGTTTGCTCTTTGAACTTGGGGCGATTGAGCGGATGCTGGTTTCGCTTCGGGTTGGGGCGGGAGGGATTGACGAGAGACTCCGCTGGCCCGCGGTGAGGCGGCGGCGTCGGGGGTCTTGCCCGCGGCGGACGTCGCGCGGCGCGGCGACGCGGCCGAGCGGCTCGCTTTCTTGGCCATCCGAACTCTCTGGCGGAAGGAACGTGGGGGAACCCCGGGCGGGGCCGCCCGCGGGTGCCAAGCGACCGTCGCTTTAGGACATTTTCGTCTTCAGGACCTTCGCCACGTCCTCGTGCGGACGGGCGATCACTTGCACGCTGACGACTTCGCCCACCCGACCGGCCGCGGCCGCGCCGGCGTCGGTGGCCGCCTTGACTGCGGCGACATCGCCGCTGACGAAAGCACTCACCAATCCGCTGCCGACCTTGTCCCAGCCGAGGAACTTGACGTTGGCCGCCTTCATCATCGCGTCGGCCGCTTCGACCAAGGACACAAAGCCCTTCGTCTCGATCATGCCCAACGCTTCGTTGCTACTTGACATTCGCGTTTACCTCTAAAGGTGAAAAAGTAAAAAGTGAGAGACAGCGTCTCGGAAAGACAGCGCCTCGGAAAGACCGCGGCTGGGAAAGACCCCGTCTAGTGCTGGCAGGCGCAGGCCGCCTGCTGCGGCTTCAATTCGATCTTCGTGGCCGTTTCCAGTTCGCAAGCGTTCCCTTCATCGGTGTCGATGTGAACTTCCAACTTGGCGGCCGGGTCGGCACGGACCAGCAAGTGGTCGAAGGTCATGCTGCATTCGCCGCTGGTGATCACCAACTGCATCTGATCGCCGTCCTGCACCCCGTAGTGCGCGCAGTCGGCCAAGTTCATGTGGACGTGGCGGGCGGCGCGGATCACACCGCGGTCAAGCTGGACCGTGCCGGCCGGACCGACCAGGACGCACCCCGGGGTCCCCTCGATCTTGCCGCTGTGCCGGACCGGGGCGGCGATCCCCAACGAGATCGCGTCGGTGCGGGCTAGCTCGACCTGGCTGTGGTTGCGGGTAGGGCCGAGCACGCGGACGCTGGAAAGCATTCGCCGCCGGGGACCGACGACCATCACCGTTTGCTTGGCGGCGTAAAAGCCCTCCTGGTAGAGATCCTTGTCCGGTTCGAGGGTCGTGCCGGCGCCAAACAGCGTCTCGACATGCTCGTCGGTCAGATGGCAGTGCCGCGCCGAAATGCTGACCCGGAGATTCGGCTGGCCATGTTGCCAGCCCGGCGGGGATTCCCCCCCCGCCGCCACACTGGCGACCGCCGCCGGGGTCACGGCCGCCGCCGGCATCGTCGCCGTGTCGACGCCGCCGTGGAGGGTGCGGCGAACGGCTTGCCGCACCAACATCTCGATCATCGCTTCGTCGGGTTGCATCGGTCGTTCAGGGTTCAAGGCTTTTTTGGGGGTCAAAGCTTTCCAGGCTGTTGAGCGTCAAGCTTTCGGGGGGTCAAGCCGGTCGGGGGCCAAGGCCTGCATCATTCGCTGGGGAGCGGTTCGCTCAATACTAGTTCCGGACCGGCGGCACGCAGCCGATCCTGCCATTTCTGGTCGAGATTTGCGTCGCTGACGACGGCATGGACTTCGGAGAGCCCGCATAACCGTGACAAGCTGGCGTGCCCGAACTTGCTGCTGTCGGCGATGATCACCGCCGTGTCGGCCGCCGCCATCATCGCCCGCTCGGTCTCGACCAACAGCAGGTTGCTGTTGTAGTAACCCCGCTGGTCGATCCCCGCGACCGACAGGAAGGCTTGGCTGACGTTGACCGAATCGAGCACCGCATTGGCCAAGGCGCCGATCGAGACGCCGGTTCGACCGTGCACGTAGCCGCCGATCATCACCAGGTCGACCGTCTCGCTGGAGGCAAACAGGTTGGCCACCGGCAGGCTGTTGGTGACGACCTGCAACGGCCGCCCGACCAATTGCCGCGCCAGCTCGTAGGTCGTGCTCCCCCCGTCCAACAGGATCGTCTCGTTGTCGGCGACCCGCTGGCTCGCCCGCTTGGCGATCGCCCGCTTGGCCCGCCAAAGCGAATCGTGGCGCGAGGCAAACAGCCGCATCGTCGGCGACGAACCGGTCCAGAAGACGCCGCCATGCGTCCGCTGCGCATCCCCCTGTTCCTCCAGGTAGTCGAGATCCCGGCGGACGGTCGATTCGCTGACCGCCAGCTTCTCCACCAAATCCCCCAGCGCAGCAAACCCCTGCGACTGGATCAGCCGTCGCAGCGTGCTTCGTCGGGTTTCGGTCGTGCTGGCAATCGCCATCGCGGGGGCCGCCAAGGGTGGAGGCAAAACGAAAGGGGGCGGCGGCCCGCCGAAGCGGGACCGAGGGGGTAAATGACCAGAATCGCCTGGCGTTTGATTGATTGTCGCCGAAATGTGAAAGAAATCAATCACCTTCCGGGAAGATGGGCAAATAAAACAGGTTAGAGCGAACGAGACGGGCAAGTTTGCCTTCTGCAACGATTCTTTGCGATCGGCAGCGGGTCCTAGCTGGCGCGGTTGTGCCGCTGCTGCCGGTTGTGCCGC
>CAYNVI010000006.1:15927-23769 GCA_964400585.1 uncultured Pirellulaceae bacterium
GCGCACTGCCGGGCGCCGCGCTCGCCGCGGCGTGAACCAGCACGACCGACCGCCGCCTGCAGCTTTGCAGGCGGCGTTTTTTTTGGTCCCGGGCGACCCCGAGCGACTGTCGAGAGGAACAGCGCGCGCGAAAATCGGGAGGAACCGGCAATATCGGCTCAAAACAGTCAAGCTCTTTCCCACCTCTGGCCGATTCTTCCTGCACAGCCGGAACATCCTTTCGGCGGTGAACGAGCGTGGTCGGATGGATCGCCTCGCGTTTTCCAGGGGGAGAGCTTGACGTGAAGAAAAAAACCAAGACCCAACGGCTGGCACTGGCTGCCACGCTCTTGACGCTGACCGGCTGCGCTGCAGGGAAGCCCTCGCTGGCTTCGCTCAATCCTTTCTCCAAAACGACGTCGAACGTCCCGGCGCCCGCCCCGCCCTCCTCCGAGGGCTCGCTGACCGGCTCGGTCGCGAACCTGGCCCAAGGGACCCGCGGCCAGTTCAATTCGATGGGTTCGGCCGTCAAGAGCGCTTACACGAAAACGACCGACAGCGTGGCGGGGATGTTTCAGGGACGGGCGGAAACGACCGACAGCGTGGGGAATCCGATCGATGCCGACGACCCGTTGCGGCTCGACAACAAGCCGAAGTCGATCGGACCGGAAGTCTTCGTCGCCAATGGCCAGCTGTGGGAATCGACCGGGAACTTCGAAAAGGCGATGGAGAACTACGCCAAAGCCCTCCAGAGCGAACCGAAGAACGCCCCGGCCCTGGGGAGCATCGCCCGGCTCCATTTCCGGCAGGCCAAGTTGGACGAGGCCGTGACCTTCTTCCAACGGGCGATCGAGGCCGCTCCCAATGACGCGGCCCTCTACAACGACCTGGGGCTGACGCTCTCCAAGATGGAGCAGCACGAACAGGCAGCCCAGGCGATCCAGCAAGCCTTGGCGATCGCCCCCGGGACCTCGCGTTACGCCAACAATCTGGCGAGCGTCCACTATGCGGCCGGACGTTCCGAGCAGGCGATGAAAACGTTACGAGAACATAACAAACCGGCGGTCGCCCATTTCAACATGGCCTACCTCGATTTCAACGCGGGAGACTACGCCGCGGCCCGCCAGCAACTGGTCGCGGCCTTGGAGTACGAACCGCAGGCGAGCGAAGACAGTGCCATCCAGCGGGCTGTCGAACGCTCCCGCGAGATGTTGGCCAAGCTCGATGCCACCTCCGACCGCGTCGCCCAGGTGGCGCAAGCGGCCCCGCAAGCTTACGGGGCCGCCAAACAGCTCTACGAAACCGGCAAGGAAGTTGTGCGGACCAACAGCCAATCGTATACGCTGAGCGACAGCGAGTCGGCACCGGCGACGGCCGCTGCAGCGGCTGCGGGTCAGACGGACGAGGGGAAAGCGAGCGCCGGAGCGACGCCGGCCGCCGCCGAGACCAGCGAGCCCGCCAAAGCGGACGTGCCCAAGCATCCGTTCGCCTTGCCGGAGAACTTTTTCCAACCGACCGCCCCGGCCAGCGATCCGGTCGAGGAATAAGGACCGGGATTCCCAACCGGCATCCGGCTTCCTCGCCACCAGGCCTCACCGGGGGGTCTTGATCAAGGGAGCGGGTCGATGCCGGTGCGAAGGCAAGGGTGGCGGAGCTTACGCCGCCTGGCGGTGATCGGATTGGTCGGCTACCTGGCGATGCTGGGGACGCTGGTCGTCAGCGAAACCGGCTTGGTCTATCCGCGCCCGCCGGTCACCCGCAGCCGCTGGAATCCAGCGGGGTTCGAATACGAAACGGTACGTTTCGAGGCGGCCGACGGGACACGTCTGGCCGGTTGGTTCTTCGATCATCCGCAGCCCCGCGCGCACCTGCTGTTCTGCCACGGCAACGCGACCCAGGTGCCCGATGTCGCGCACGAGATCGCCGCCCTGCGGGAACGCTTGCAGGTGGCGATCTTCGTCTTCGACTATCGCGGTTACGGTCGCAGCGAGGGGACTCCCAGCGAAACGGGCGTGATCGAAGATGGCTTGGCCGCTCAGGCCTGGCTGGCCCGTCGCGGCGGCATGGCTCCCGAGGATGTGGTCCTGTTCGGGCGTTCGCTGGGAGGCGGGGTCGCGGTTGCTTTGGCAGCCCGGCAAGGCGCGCGGGCCTTGATCCTGGACCGCACCTTTGACTCCATGGTCGATGTCGCCGCAGCCCATTACCCGTGGGTTCCGACGCGGCTGCTGATGCGAAATCGTTTCCCTTCAGCCGCGCGGATCGCGCGCTATCAAGGGCCGCTGCTGCAGCTGCATGGGCAGATCGATCAAGTCGTTCCGTTCGCGGCCGGTCAGCGGTTGTTCGCCGCGTCCCTTTCCGCCGAAAAGGAATTCTTCGCCGTGCCCGGGCTCGACCATTTCGGTCCGCTGCCGCGCGACTTCGTTCGCGCCATCGATCGTTTGTTGACGCGTCGGCCCGCCGCCGCGCCGCCCCGCAACGACGAGGTCCGCGGGGGTTCTCGGGAGCGGCCAATTCTCGGCTTTGTCAGAAAACCGCCCCTCGTCCTGTCCTTCTCCCCCGCGATCCGCTGCGCGGCGGGGGAGAAGGGACCAAGCGGAGTCGCTACGCGATCGGTTTCTCTGTTTCCTGACAAAGCCTAGCGGCCCGCACGGTTGTGCCGGCTGGGACAGGTTCGCCTGGTTGGCAAGGAAACGCTGGCCGCGCGGCGCCGTTGGCGTCGAAAGACAACCGATAGTTATCGAACAGGGAGCGATCGTCTGGCGATCCTCCGCTTTCAGGAATCGGTTCGTTTCAGCGAAGGGACCAACAAGATGCGTTTTCAGCTAGGTCTGGCGGCGGCCGCCGCACTGTTTGTGGGATCCGCCGGCCTCGCGTCGGCGCAAGGGGCAGGTGGGTACGGGGCGAGCGGGTACGGGGGAGGCGAATACATCGTCGACGCTCAGGTGATCAGCGATGAGGTCGTCGGCGAGTTGGTTGGCGAAGCGGTCGCCGGTTCGAACAACGTCGGGGTCGCGGGCCGCGCCTACGGCCGCCCCGATCTCTTCTACAACTACTACACGCAGGGCAACCGTAACCGGGTCCACGCGCAGATGTACCTGGCGCCCCGTCCGGTCCCGCCGAACGTCGGCCACACGTTCACCACGTACCAGCCCTTCATGCCCCATGAAATGCTGTACAAGCATACTGACCGTTACCACAATTACTACGATGGCGGGCGCGGCATGAATCGGACGAAAGCGAGGTACTATTACCCTCCGGTGCGGCAAGCCGCGAGTAACTTTTATTGGAACATGCTGCGAATTCCTCGCTGATCCGGTCCCGACAGGAGCTTTACCTATGCGTTTTCATCCCTTCCTGCTGACGGCCAGTGCCGCCGCGGTCACCCTGCTGGCCGGCATCTCGACCGCGACGGCGGCGGGCCCCTTTGCCGACCGTTGGGCTCAGCGCCGCGCCCAGGAAACGGCTTGGCACGGGGCCTATCAGAACCTCGGCTACGGCCAGCCGCTCGCCGTCGTCGTGCCGCCGACGGCCCACCTTCGTCAGACCTATTCCTGGGGCGTCAGTCAGAATACGAACCATTCGATCTATCACCAGTTCGGCCGGAATTACCCCGGTTCCGGGTTCGCTCCCGCGGCGGGCTTCTACCACACGCCGGCCTGGCCGAGCCATACCGATCAGTTTGGCGGCTATTACGTCCGCGGCCCTTGGTAACGTGCCGCGTCGCAAAAGCGACAATGGACGTTGTCAAAATGAAGACAGATCGAAGGAAGCGAGCTGGCATCGGCCAGCTCGCTTCTTTTTTTAAGTCCTTGACATATCAGGACTTCTGCGCAGGACCGAGGCCTCGACACCGGGCCTGGCACCCAACCTGCATCAAGATCCTTCCCGGAAGCCGGCAACGGAGCCCGCTCCCACTGCTCGCCCGCCAGGGTTGCTTGGAAGGATCGTGACAATGATTACGCTGATCTTATTCGCTGTCGGTTTGGGATTCGTCGGAACCGCGGTCGCTACCGCGATGCGGCCGCTGCCGGAGGTCGAGGCGTTTTATGGCTAGGCTCGATTGGCTAGGCTCGAGGGCGGCGGGGCAACGGCAGGCACCGTCCCTCGATCGGCATCCCTTGGCTAAAATGAGGGCACTCTGGTTTCCTCCCTCGCTTCAACGGATTGCCTGCCATGTTGCATCTCCGGTCTGCTTTGGCCCTTTCGGTTTCCCTGCTGCTTGCCGGGGCGGTCATCCCGGTTCCTCGCCTGACCGCCGACGAGGGGATGTGGCTCTTCAATGACCTCCCCCAAGCGCGGCTGGCCGAACGCTACGATTTCCAGCCGACCGACGCGTGGGCCGAGCACCTGCGGCTCGCCTCGGTCCGCTTCAATTCGGGGGGCTCCGGTTCGTTTGTCTCCAGCGACGGCTTGGTGCTGACCAATCACCACGTTGCCAGCGATACGCTCTACAAACTGAGCACGCCCGAGCGGAACATCATCGAAACGGGATTCCTTGCCAAGGCCCCGGCGGATGAGCTGAAAGCTCCCGACCTGGAACTGAATCGCTTGGTCTCGATCGAAGACGTGACCGAGCGGGTCGACGCCGCCGTCGAAGCCGAGATGTCGGCGGAGGAAGCCGCCAAGGCGCGCCGCGCGGCGATGACGCGGATCGAAACCGCTTCGCTGGAGGCGACCGGCTTGCGGAGCGATGTGATCACGCTGTACGGCGGGGCGGTCTATCATCTCTACCGCTACAAGAAGTACACCGACGTCCGCCTCGTCTGGGCCCCCGAAACCAAGGCCGCCTTCTTCGGTGGCGATGCCGATAACTTCGAGTATCCCCGCTACTGCCTCGATGCGACCCTGATGCGGGTCTACGAAGATGGGAAACCGGCCAAGCTGGAGCACTTCCTGCAATGGAGCGACGAACCGGTGGCCTCGGGCGACTTGGTCTTCGTCTCCGGCAACCCGGGGCGGACGCAACGGATCTTCACCGTCGACGCGCTTCAGTACCTGCGTGACCAGCGGTTGCCCTACGTGCTCGATTACATCCGCCGCAAAGAGGTGATGCTGCAGCAATACGGTCTCGGCGGGGCCGAGCAAACACGGCGGGCGCGTGATGAATTGTTCGGGATCCAGAACGCCCGCAAAGCCTACACCGGGATGCTGGCCGGCCTCCAAGATCCGGCGACGATCGCCAAGAAGCAGGAACAGGAACAGAGGCGGCTGGCGGCGCTCCGCGACGTCCCCGCTCTGGAACCGCTGGCCCAAGCCTGGCAGACGGTGGCCGCGCTGCAACAGGACAAAGCGGAACAGTTGGGGACGGTCACGGGTTTCCGCTCGCGGCTTTACGAACTGGCGGAGACGTTGGTCCTGATGACCGCCGAAGATGAAAAGCCGAACGCGGAACGGCTCCGTGAGTACACCGAGGCGGGCCGGGAATCGTTGCTGCAAGACTTGTACAGCGAGGCACCGATCTATGACGATTTGGAACGCGTCAAACTGGCGGATGAATTGGGACGTCTGGCCGAATCGCGCGGCGGAGATGATCCCTTGGTGCAGCAGGTGCTCGACGGCCAATCCCCCAGCGAACGGGCGAGCTCCCTGGTCGGCGAGACACAGCTCCAGCAGATTGTGTTTCGCAAACAGCTTGCCGCGGGAGGCAGCGCCGCGATCGAGGCGAGCGAAGATCCGCTGATCGTGCTCGCCCGCCAGATGGAAGAAGCGTACCGCCACGCCCGGGCCGCCCGAGAAGAGCTCGACGAGCAGGAAAAGCAGGCCTATGCCAAGATCACGCGGGCGATCAACGCGCTGGAAGGGACCGACACCTATCCCGATGCCACCTTTACCCTGCGGCTCGCCTTCGGAACGGTCCGGGGTTACGAGGAGCGCGGCGAAACGATTCCACCCTCGACGGATTTCGCCGGTGCCTTCGCGCATGCCGAAGCCCACGCAGGACAAGAGGATTTCGACTTGCCCGCCAGCTGGCTGGAGGCGAAGCAGGAAGCCAGGCTCGAGCTGGCCACGCAGCTCAACTTTGTCAGCACCGTGGACATCATTGGTGGCAACAGCGGCAGCCCCGTTGTCGATCGCCAGGGACGCCTGGTTGGATTGATCTTCGACGGCAATTTGCACAGCCTGACCAGCGACTACCTCTACACCGACCAGCAAGCCCGCGCGATCTCGGTCGCGGCGGTCGGGATCCGCGAAGCCTTGCGGTCGATCTACGGGGCGGGATCGCTCGCCGAATCATTGGGGAAATAGGGGACCATTCCAACCTGCCCGTCAGCGACGATCGAGCAACAGGAGCTCGCCCAGGCCGGCGACTGTCCGGTCGCCCAGGCAGCGGCGACAGGTCCCGCGGAGCCGGGAGGCCAATTGGGGCAGGGTGGCATCGAGGTCGGTCGCCAACAGCTTTGCGAAGCCCAGCGTTTCGGGCATCCCCGGGCTGAACCGGAGCGGGGAGAGGCAAGGATGGTTCGGCAGGACGATCGTACCCCGCCGCATCCTTTGCCCCAACGTCTGCCAAGCCTCCTCGGTTGCCGCCCCGGCGGCGGCGACGATCGTCCCGGCCACCATCTCGGCGCCGCAGTAGCGATCGACCGTCCCTTTGATCACCAGGGTACCCCGACGGAGCCGGTGTCCGGCGCCTTGCCCGGCGTTTTGTTCGACGATGACGCGGCCGCCCGACATCCCCGCTCGCTCGCCGCTGCGGGGCGCCGCCAAGTAATCGCCACAGTCGCCATGCACATGGATCGATCCGCCCCGCAGGCTGGCGGCCAGCCAATCGCCCACGCTGCCACGGACTTCGATCTGGCCCCCTTCCATCGCGCATCCCAGTTCGTCCCCACCGTCGCCCTCGACCAGGATGCTGCCGGCTTGCAGGCCTGCACCGATCCGTTGCAAACGCCCCCCATCGCCCTGCAAGATCACCCTGTCACCCGGCTCCCCTGCGATCCGAAAAAGTTCCCCGACGGCGATCTGCTGGCGTCCGACCGGCAGCAACTGGCGAGCGATGGTGGCGAGGTCGACGGTGCACAGCCAGGCCGGTTGCAGGCACGCGACGTCGATCGGAGCCGGAGGGGTATCCCGTAATTCCAGGGTTAAGCAGCCCGCGGTCATGCCAACAACTCATGCAAGTGAAAGTGGTGACGACCGAGGTTACCCCCGTAGTTACCCGCCGTGATCCGGCGGAGCCCCAGGTCGGCCCCCGCGTGACAGGCGGCCCGAATCCCCACCCGCATCGCTTCGCGGAGGCTCGCTTCACTGAGCCCATCGATCACCAGTTCGCACGCGGCATGCTCCTCGGCGGTCAACTGCGTCGAGACCACTTGCCGCAAGGTGGGGCAAAAAGCTTCGTTGGTGGAGGCGAACAGGGCGGCGTACTTGGACCCGACTTTGGATCCGCTCCGTGTCGCACCGCCCGGAAACGGCGTGATCACATCGGCCACCTCATCGATCGCCGCCGCCGCAGCGCGACAAGCGATCGAAACCGCCACACTGGAAGTTCCCAGGAGGATGAAGTTGCCGCCACCGATCGCCGCCACGCGGGCGGTGTCTTCCTGGCAAAGGAATTCCCCATCCATCACAGGGATCCGCCAATACCGGACCCCGTCGATCAGCTTGCTGATTTGATACCCATCGCCGAAGTAGCGGAGCGTCTTGCCCAGCGGGACCCGTTGGGGACCGTCGATGCCGGCGAACATCGCGGTGGTGGGACAGGTCAGGACGCATTGCCCGGCCCGCCGAGGAATCTGCTTTTCGAGTTCCTTGCCCGAGACGGCGAAGGCCAAGATCGCCACCCCCGGGCGGCCATCGGGGGTTTCCCCCGGGGCCAGTTCGCGGTCCACAGCGGTCTCGATCCCGCAAGCGATCACGCTG
>CAYNVI010000007.1:0-23464 GCA_964400585.1 uncultured Pirellulaceae bacterium
CCTGGGAGCTCACGCCGACGACATCGAAATCGGCTGTGGCGGCACATTGCTGGAATGGCTGGATCAACGGCCCGACCTGGAAGTGCACTGGTACGTGTTTTCTGCCGCAGGGGAACGTCGCCAGGAAGCGGAGCAAAGCGCCGCGCGGTTCCTGCAAGGGGCCCGCCGCAAGCATGTGCATGTGCTGGACTATGACGACAGTTACTTCCCCACCCAGTGGTCCCCGATCAAACGCGCGATGGCGGAGATTGCCCAGCAGGTCCAACCCGACGTGATCTTCACCCACCACCGCCGGGATCGGCATCAAGATCATCGGGTCTTGGCCGAACTGAGTTGGTGTGGATTTCGCGATCACTTGATCTGCGAGTACGAGATTCCGAAGTACGAAGGGGATCTGGGCCAGCCCAACGTCTTTGTCCCTCTGGATGCGAAGCACTGCACGGCAAAGACCGAGACGCTGCTCGATGCGTTTCCTTCGCAACGGGAAAAACGCTGGTTTGACGCGGAGCTCTTCGCCGGCCTGATGCGACTCCGGGGCAGCGAATGCAATGCGGCTTCGGGATACGCCGAAGCCTTTCACGTGGCCAAGGCGACTTGGACGCTGTCCGGCTAGCGGGCCGCGGCGTTCTGGTACCAGTCGGGAGTGCCAAACCAATCGTGCATCTCTTGCTCGAAGGGGACCACGACCTCGGCTGGTTCCGCAATGTGCCCGCGGTCGCCCGTTTCGGTCATCCAGACATTGACGGCAGCTCGCATCCGCAGCAGGGCCTCGCGATCGGGCGGTTGTTGCGAACCGGCCAGGTTGTTGATCTCGTGGGGATCGAGCCACGTATCGTAAAGTTCTTCGGCGGGCAAGCGGTCGGCCATCAGCGCCAAGGGGGCTCCCGTCAGTTTCCCCTGCCGATGCAGTCGACGCATCAACGGTTTGACGGGGAAGCACTTTTCCTTGTAGCGGTTCAAGGAAGTGAAACTCTGTTCCGGCATGAAATTCCGAAGGTAGTGGTACCGCGGGCCGCGCACCGAACGAATCCGGTTGACCGTTTCGTCGATCCGGTCGCGCGCCGAGAACGCATAGGTGCGTCGGGGAACCGTCTCGTCGCCGAGAAAGGTCCGGCTTTGCATCGTCAGCGGGGGATCGATCCCGGCGATCCTGAGCGTGGTCGCGGTCAGATCGAGCAGGCTGACGACTTGATCATCGACCGTCCCCGGTCGGTAGTCGGCAGGCTTTCCGTCAAGGGGCTCCGGCCAGTGGACGATCATGGGGACCAACAAACCGCTGTCCCAGCACCAGTGGATGCCGCGGGCTTCCAGACGCCCGTTGTCGGCGAAGAAGAGGATCACGGTGTTGTCGGCGAGCCCCTCTTTTTGCAATTGTTCCAGCACCCAGCCCACCCGTCGATCCATTCCCGAGATCGAATTCAGGTAACGCGCCCATTCGCGTCGTACCAGCGGGTGGTCGGGATAGTACGGGGGCGGATCGACATTCTTCTCGGTGGCGATCTGCGGGTGGTCCTGCTCCCCGACCCAGGCGACACGTTCCTTGGCAGCCGTCTGGCGATCGTAGATATCGTATTCGACCTCGGGAGTGTTGATCTGGGCAAAAAAGGGTTGGTTCGCCGCCAGGCTCGACGAGTCGTCCGTCTGGTAGATCGGGCCTTCTTCGGTGAAATTCAAATCGAGTTTGCCAGTGCCGACGACGCGGTCGCCGATTTTGGAAATGTTGGCGGTCCGGTAGCCGGCATCCTGAAGGCGGTGGGTCAGCGGGCGCGTCCCGGGCGGCAGCCGGTACCCGTCTTCCCGATGCGAACGCATGTGATGAGTATCGGTGGTGGTCTGGTACATGCCTGTCATGAAGGCGGAGCGGCTGGTGGCACAAACCGGGGCCGTGGCGAAGACCCGCGTGTAACGGATACCGTTTTCCGCCAGCCGGTCGATGTGGGGCGTTTCCACTCGCGGTTCCCCGTAGCATCCGAGTTCGTGACCGATGTTCTCGGCCACGATCCACACGATATTGGGGCGTTCGTTCGCACCAGCCGCGGTGGCAGAGGGGTCCTGAGGCCACGCGGGATGCAGCCCTGCCAGGACGATGGCACTGCACAGCAGCAGGCGAAGGGGGGATAGGGGTAGCGAACTCATCTCGCGTTGGCTCGGCGGCTGGGGGAGAAGGGAAACGATTCCTGCACGGGCTCGATTCCTGCAGGGGCTCTTCAGGGCAGGGGCTCTTCAGGACGCGGGGTAAACGGAGGCTGGTCGAGATCGAGCCGATACAGGATCTGGTTGTAATCGTAGCGTGGGGTGGCCGTGGCCGACCGGGAGAACGTTTTGGTGTAGGTCCCCTCAAAAAGCAGGATCGGGGAACCGCCAGGCGTCCAACCGGGATGGATCAACGGATTGTAAAAGGAGTAGCCATCGTGGGTGACGACATGGATCGCATCCTGCCAGGGGCCATTCGGCGAGTCCGATTCGGCGTACCAGATCTCTCCCAAGTAGGAAGCCTCGCCTCCTTGTTCGGTAAAGATGGTCACCCACTTGTCGCGGTAGGCATTCCAGGCGATCGAGCCGCGGTGGGGCGTGACGTCACGCGTTCCGTCGCGGGACCGCACCTCAGTTTGTGGTTCCAGCAGCTGCCACTGGGATGGATCGGACCAAGCCTCGTAGGTGGCTGGGCAACGCAGTGCGGGAAAAGGATCGCCGAAGAGGGCCCACCGCTTGCCGTGGCGATCGGTCCAAACGACCGGGTGTCCTCTGGGCCGGGCCGGCGGCGATGATTCGGCAGCATCTCGCTGCCACAGCATTTGCTGCTTTTCAAAACGTTCCTCTCGCTCGTTCCAAACGCACAGGCCCGTCTCGTCAACTTGCAGGGGCGGTTGGATCTTGGCATAGCTGGCGACCAATCGGTGCCGGCCGTCGGCGTCCGGTAGGCTGAGGTAACCGCTAAGCCAAGTCGGTCCTTCGCCGGGCAGTTCGGCCACGTTCCGAGGGATCCCCGCTGGGTCGCAAACATAGTCGTAGCGCACCTGGATGGGAGGTTTCCACGATTGTAAAGGCTGCAACGGCGTGGTGGCACCGATCATGTGGAAGCGGCCGAGCGGGTATTGCGGCAGGGTCGTATCGCCCCAGCCCCAAAAGAGCTTGCCCTGGTGGACGGCCGTCTGCACGCTGTCGCAGCCAAGGATGCCGGATTC
Source organism: uncultured Pirellulaceae bacterium (assembly GCA_964400585.1). Lineage (GTDB taxonomy): Bacteria > Planctomycetota > Planctomycetia > Pirellulales > Pirellulaceae > CAYNVI01. The sequence goes on from CAYNVI010000007.1 coordinate 3,186, forward strand.
CGCTGCGGGACGCCCGCCATCGAGGCGTTGCTGCTGGGCGAACAGCCCGCCGCCGGTGAGACGCCCCAGTCGCTTGCCGGGCAACCGTCGCTCGACTTCGACCGTCAGCTGCGCCCCCGGGCGAGGCGTCCGCCGGACGCCGGTCATGCCGAACCGATCGGTGGCAACCGTGTAGCCATGCCCGCGGACGTGGAACCAAGTTTCCACCCCCATCAATTCAGGCAGGTCGAAGGCGATCAGCCCCGCGTTGTCGGTCACGCGGCGCACGTGATGGTTCGTTTCCAGCTGGACCAACGGGACCGGCCAGCCGGTCTCCGAGTCGATAACCCGAATCTGGCAGGGCTCGGTCGCCGAGACCACGGTGACCCCCAGCCAGCCCGCGGCCCCCAGCCAGCCCACGGCCCACAGCCAGCCCACGGCCGCCAGGAAAAGGGCGGCGAACCGCTGGGCCATCCGCGGATAACATGGCGCGCTCTCGCGACGGCGGCCGGTCGGGAACGGTCCGTCGATGTTCATCGAATGCTTCCGGGTAGGCGTTTTAGCTGGACAGCGCGACTTTTTATGAGCGGCTGGGCGCTAGCCCCCGGCCTTCCGTTGACGAGCCGGCGGCTGCCGCCGAAACCGCTCAAATGTTCGATACACACCGAAAAAAGGGATTGGGATCGAAAAGTGGCTCCTGCCGAGCTAAGGACCGGCGACGCGGAAGTCCAATTCGCCGAATCGCCGTTGTCGGTAGACATGCAGCCCATGCAGGGCGTGGTAAAGGCCGCCGCATTCCAGTTCGACTTCTTCCGTCAGGGCGAGGACATCGCATAGACGATGAGCTGCTTGCTCCACCCAAGCGGCTTGCAACAGCGAGGGCTCGGCGGCCAGGGCGATGAACTCCAACGTGTGTCCCGTCGTTCCCAGCGTCTCGGAAAGGTCGGCGGTCCAGCCGGCACGATGCAGGTAATGGCTCGAGAAAGAGCCGTCGCGGTTTTGGTGTTGCCGCGCGGCTTGCAAGGCGGCATCGATGCGGGCGGCGACGGCCTTCCAGAGGTCGGTTTCGCGACCACCTCCCTCGCGGTGCCGCTGCAACGCCATCGCCAAGCCGATCAAGCGGTGCGTGCCGCCGCAGGCGCTGCTTTCCAGGTCGCGGTTCAGTTCGCTTTCCACCAACCCTTCGATACTCCACAGCTGCCCGTCCCGGGCGGTCCAGCGGTAGGTGGTCGGCCGGTAGGCGGTCAAGCCGATCAGGGTCCAGCTATATTCCCGCGCCAGATTGCGGGGGATATCCCATTCGGTTTGCCGCACCAGATCGAGGATGGTGAAGTCTTTGTCATCGACTCGCAGGACCTGGTCAGCCGGCAGGTCGCACTGCGACAGGATCGCCAACCACTGATCGCGGTGTCCCTGTCCCGTTTTGCTGCCCGGTTCCAGCTCCAGTCGCAACCCTTGCGTCGCCGGATTTTCGAAGCGGTCGGCGGGCAGCGGATCAAAACCGTCGATGGTGCCGCCCTCGAGCAAGTAGGGGACGACCGCCACACGACCTGCCGGCGTTTCCATCTGCGCGGCCATCCCGTAGGCGAGTACGCCATGGAGGATTTGCCAGGCACCGTTTCGTTGAGGGGCGAGCTCGCGCTGCTGCAGTCCGCGGCGCAAGGCCTGGTCGAGTCGCTCGCGGAGCGGTTGGCTCTCGGACCGGACCGTCGCGTCCGGATCAAGCGATGCCTCGGTCCCGACCAGCGGGGCTGGCGGCGTCGTCGTGGGGGGGCAACCGGTCGCGAACGCGAGCAGCAGGACGAGCAGCCAAGCGGTCATCGCCGGGCCGCTCCGCTCGGCGGTCCCGCCGAAACGCAGCGGCGGCCAAGAAAGGAGGCAGCGGGGCGGACAAGGGATCGGTCGCATCGGCAGCAAGCGGATTCAGCGGTCGGTTTGGAGGGAGCAAGACGCGGGGTTTGGACGGCCCCCGGAGCGTGCTCCGCGGGGCGTGCTCTCCGCAGTGTAACTGCCGAGCGGGGCGAGCGCGCTCTTTCCTGGGCGAGGCGGCGAGAAAGAACCGAGGCAGCCGGTGTCGTCGCTGGCGCAGCGCGGGCTGCCCAGGCGGGGGCGGGCGTCGCCGCGCCAGCGGGTGCGACCCGTTTAAGCCGTCTTCTGTCCAGCGGTTACGGCGTGAAACGAGCGCTCAAGCAGCCCTCCGGTACGACACTTGCTTCCTTTGGATAATCTCCTCAGGGGGCTGTCAGATTGGGCGGTCGTTTCGGGGACGATCCGCTCCGGGGCGACGCCGGTCGCCGAGTAGATTCCCTTTCCCCGTCTCTTTTCGGGATTGCGAGCCAAGATGCTTTTTGACCCTGTCTATTTTTTGTTCATCGGTCCTTTCGCCTTGCTGGCGCTGTGGGCGCAGTACCGGGTGAAATCGACATTCAAGGAGATGAGCGAGGAGCCGGCGCGGATGAGCGGAGCCAAGGCAGCCCGCATCATGCTCGACTCGGCGGGCCTGCAGTCGGTGGGGATCGAAACCGTGGCCGGCCATCTGAGCGATCACTATGATCCGCGTTCCAAGGTGTTGCGGCTCAGCCCCGATGTCCACGGCGGACGCTCGATGGCCGCGGTGGGAGTGGCTTGCCACGAGGCCGGGCATGCGATCCAGGATGCCCAGCAATACGCCCCGCTGGTGATCCGCAACGCGGCGGTGCCGGCCGCCGGGTTTGGCTCGAACGTGGGCATCTGGATGTTCATCGGGGGGATGTTTGCCCGAGTGGACTTTCTGATCTGGTTGGGGATCGCCGCCTTCGCCGCCACCGTCTTCTTCCAGCTGGTGAACCTGCCGGTGGAATTCGATGCCAGCCGTCGCGCCAAGCGACAGCTGGTCGCCCAAGGGATCATTTCCGATCAGGAATCGGTCTACGTCAGCAAGGTCCTGAATGCGGCGGCGTTGACCTATGTTGCCGGGACGCTGCAGGCGATTGCGACCTTGGCCTACCTGCTGTTTCGTGCCCTGGGCAACCGCAGCTAGCCGGATAGCATCAGCGGTGGACGGGGGCGAAGCCATCAGCGGCCGTCGGGCTGCCGATGCCGGTAGGGGTTGAACAGCAGGTAGTTCAGGTGGCGGTAGAGATCGCTCTGCGTCAGCAAGCTCTCGTGCTTGCCTTCCCCGGCCAGCAGGCTGCCGTTGAAGAGGACCACGCGGTCCGCCTGACGGAGGCTTTGCAGGCGACGCGGCAGGATCACCACCAGTGTCCCCTCGCGGGCAAGCGATTGCAGGGCTGCGAAGCCGCTGTGGCCGTCGAGGCTATTGGGTTCGGGGTCCAGCTCCTGGACGACGACGATCGCCGGCCGGCGAAGCAGCGCCCGGGCGATCCCCATGCCGTAACGGAGCGCGGGGGTCAGTCCCGCATCGTCGGCGGAAATCCGCGTTTCCAATCCTTCCTCGTAATGATTCAACGCTTCCTGGATACCCGCTTGGCGGGTGGCGGCCATGATCGCTGCTTGGTCGGTCTCGGAGTCCGGACCGACGAGATTGAAGCGGATCGTGCCTGGCCAGATCGGACCTTCCGGACCGATCCAGAGGACTTGCCGCGATAAGGACCGCGGGTGGATCTCTTCGATCGGAAGGCCGTCGATCGTGACCGTCCCGTGGCGAGGGGCCCCGAAGCCGAGCAGCAATTCGGCAAGGCTTTGGCAGGCCAACGGGTCGCTTCCCAGTAAGGCGACGACCGAGCCCGGTTCGAGCCGCAAGGTCAAGCTGCTGAGGATCGCCAAGCCGGCGTTGTCTTCGAGCGTGACATGGTTCAGTTCCACGGCGTCGCGCAATCCTTTGATCCCGACGTGCTCGCTGAAATCTTCTTCGCGAATGCCTTCCAGGTAGTGATAGAGCGTGGCGGCCGCCTCGCGGGTCGGTCCGAGTCGGCGAATCGTGCGCCGCAGTTTGGCGGCCGAGGAGGCGACCGTACCGAGCGACAGGATCAAGACCAAGGCGGCTGGAAAACCGAGCCCCGTTCGCGGCAAGAAAAAATGGATCCCCATCGCCAGCACGAGCACGGCAAGCGAGAGCAAGCCGGCCAGGACGACCAAGGGGAACGCCCGGCCACGGACCGCATCAAGCCGCGCCTGCCGGCGCTGCAAACGCAGTAATTCCTCGTCAAAAATCTGCTGGATCCCGTCGCTCGACTGGACGTGGGACAGGAGGGGCGCTTGCTGGATCAATTCGATCAATCGTTGCCGCGCCCTGGAGATCTCCCAGCTCGTGACCTCCAACGCTTCATCGGCATGGAGCCATTGTGCAAAACGCCAAACGAAGAACCCGCTCAGGGCCGCCAGGATGGCCAGCCAGGCATCGATCAGCAAGGCGATGGTGAGCCCGGCGATCAACAGCACAATCGTTCGCGGCACCGCCCGCCACCAAGCGATCAAGCCCTGCCGCAATTGCGGCAAGCGGGTTTCGATCAGGTCTTCCACGCGGCGTCGCTGGGCGGTGGCCCCTTCCAACCGGGCTCCCCGGATCGAGCGTTCCAAGATGCGTCGGTAGAGGCGGTCAACGACCGCCCGCGAACGCCGGTTGATGCCGCGGTCGATCAGCCAGATCAGGACGGCGAACAGCAGGCCCAGCCCCACGGCCATCGCGACCAACCACGCCAATTGGCGGAACGCGGCGTCGTCACGGAGGAAGCCGGGAACCGGCAGCGACAAGGCCTGCCCGAGCGCGACCGAAGAGGTCCGCAAGCCCTCCCTTTCCAGCGCGGCCGCGATCAGCCCTACCAGCAAGATCACCGCCGGGACGGTCAAGGCAGCCAGAACGGAGAGCAAGGGACTGAACCACCCGAGGCTCCCCGCGACTTCCCGGCGTGACTGAGCGAACGGGCGAAGTGACGGCATGTCGAGCCACCGGTGAGAAAGGACCTGGACCGGTTTGACGCGGTGGACTCGTTCCGAAGCAACCTCCCGGCCTTTTCGCCCCTCGCAGGGCAAAGGGCAGGGTGAGCGGCTCGCGGAAAGCCGCCGTGATCTCCGAACGATCCCTATGCCAAATCGCGGTCCTCGAACAGCAACAGGGCGAGCATGAAAATCATGATCCCAAAACAGACCAGGTAATTGAACGCCCCTGCCAAGTAGATCGGCGGGATCAGCGTTCCCGAATCGAGCGCCGATTGCACGTTGAATGTATTCAGGTTGGGAACCACCACCGCGATCAAGTTGCCGACGAACCCGACCAGGGCGTTATCCCCCGCCGACGAACGGACCAAAGGAGCCGTGAGGTTACCGATCACGTAGACCACGAAACAGATGACCCCGTTGGCCAATAGCGGCAGCCGCGTCGCCAGGGCGACGGCGATCGAGCCGATTGCCATCGTTTCCATGAAATAGAGGACCAACGGCGGGATCGTGGTCACGACCTGCGCGTGGCAGACTTGCCATACCGGCTGATCGGTGGAGTTTTCCCGCGATTCGAAGATCGGCTTGTAACTGGTCGCCAGCACCAGGATCGCCCCCAGGAGGACGAACATCACGAACACGCCGAGCATGATCCCGGTGTATTTTCCCAGCAAGAAGCCGCGTCGACTGACCGGCTTGCTCAGCACCGTCAGGGCGGTGCGTCCTTCGATCTCGTCCGAGACGCTGGTCCCCGCCGACCAGACCGCCTGGATGATCCCCAGGACCATGATAAGGGTGATGCCACTGTCCTTGAACAGCTTGATGTCGTCCCCCAGCGTGTGGAACGGCAGGATCATGAACAGCAGGATCGCGACCCCCCCCAGCGCCAATAAGACCAGGTACAGGGGCTGGGCCATCTCGCTCTTCGCCGTGGCCAACGCGATCGCGGCGACCCGCGGCGCGGCTTGGCGGAAGGTGATGTAGGCCGCCACCAGCAAAAAGAATCCGATCGCCGTGACCGGGACCGTGCGTGCCTCGGCGACCCGCGGTCGGGTCTCGAAGGTAAACCGCACCAAGGCCGGGTCGATCTCGCGGTTTTGCAGATGGACGCGGTCGCTCTCGAGGGGCAGCGGCGGCGCCTCCAGGTCCCCTCGTTCATACTGCACCGGCTCGTCGGGATTGATCCGGACCGGCGTCATCCGCATCGATTCCGGGTCCGCGGCATCGGAAACCAAGATCGTCCGATCGGTCTCGATCGTCAGCCCGGAAAGGGTGTCGATGTCGTAATCGAGCTCTACCTTCGTAAACGGAAGCAGGTCCGGGTCGGCGTCGGGCGGAACTCCCTCCAAGGTGACTGGGACGACCACCCGCCCGTCACTGAACAAATGGACTTCGTCGAGCGACGCAAAAAATTCGTCGCGGTCTTCGACCAGCGGGGTTCCGGCCAAGCCGATCAAGGCGACGACCGCGGCCGTCCCCAACAGGTAGGGCATCACCCCTTCGCGGACAATCGACAGCAGCTCGCTCCGCGTGCGATGCCACATCCCATAGACAATCCCCCAGCCCAACAGCGCGGAAATCGCCACAATCGGCAACACGAGCAGGCCGCGGTAGTTTGCGTAATCCGAGGTGGGAAGCACCAGGAATCCCAAGATCACCGCGATCACCAGCGTCAGCACGGCGGCGACTCCCGTTGCCACCGGCCGCTTGTCAGCAAGATGTCCCAAGGGCGGGATGAAGGAGAGGGCCACCAGCACGGCGTAGCTGGCAAGGGTCACCAGCAGACCGGCCACCAAACCGATCGCGATCACCCACACGGGCGTGATCCAGGTCGGCAGCCAACTCATCAATTCCAAGGGGATCAGCGCGGGCGGCGCCACGCTCCCCAGCGGTGGCAAGGCATCGATTCCGTGAACGGGCATCCGGGCGGTTCCGCGGTGAGATGATTAGGAGAAGGAAATCAAGGAGGTCAGGACGAACAGGGCGCGTCCGGGCTTTGCTACGCAGCGGAGCGGCGGTTGGTTTGACCCTCCTTCTCAATTATTGCTAGCGATCACTCGTGACGACAGGAGCTGCCGAATTTTCTCGGGGATGGGGATCGATTGGAGCTCTCCCGATCCGGTCAGGCGGCAGCAGACCGTGGTGATCGTCCCGCTGGCGATCGGCTCGCCCTCGCGCGTGATCCGGATCCGGTAACGGACGCTCTTGTTCCCCAAACGCTCGATCCCCACGGCGATCTGCAGGATGTCTTCGAAGCGGGCGGCGCCATGGTAATCGCAGGCGGCGGCGACGCGGGGCCAAGTCAGCATGCCCGCCGGGGCAGGGGCGCCGGCTTCCTCTCCGGGATCAGCACTTCCCGCTGCGTTCGCCTCGTCGAGCTCTTCGGGTTGCATCACCCCCAGCCCCAAGGAGCGGAGCATTTCGTGCTCGGCCGCTTCCATCATCGGGAAAAAGACCGAGAAATGGACGATGCCGGCCGCGTCGGTGTCGCGGAATTCGACCCGCCGGGTGGTGTGGAAGTCCATGAGCCCAGGAAGCGTGGGGGAGGGGAAGAAGCCAGTGCGGCTGCGCTCGGCAACGCATCACATCCCGCCGAGGAGGGCGGTGATCCTCCGCGGAGCGAGACTCCGCCGAGGAAGCGGCGTGCGGAGGAAAGACGGGCGCAGGAAAAAAGCGAAACCGATGGCGGTTTCGCTCTGATGACTTCGGCCGGCAGGGGGCCGAAACGGGTTCCGCCGGCCCCGCCTGGGGCGCAGACCGCCGAGCGGTGACTACTCGCCGACGTACGGAAGCAGGGCCATGAAGCGGGCCCGCTTGATCGCTGCGGTCACGGCGTGCTGGCTGACCGCGGTGCAACCGCTCTTGCGGCGACCGACGATCCGGCCGTGACGGTTGACCAGTTTCTTCAGCAGATCGACGTCCTTGTAATCGATGTACATCGGACGTGGCCGATGGCCATCGACGAAAATCGGATCTTTCTTCTTCGTGCGAGCCCGCACCCGCGACCGCTTGCGGGCTCGGCTCCGGTTGCTCATCGGGCGAGGCGCCATCTTCGATTTTCTCTTTTCAAATCCTTAGTCATTCAGACAGCCACCGGGCAACGCTGCCGGCCCGGCGTGGAAAACTGCTTCCGAATCAACCGGCAAGTATGCCCGTTGCGTCCCCCAGCGACAAGGGCTAGCAGAGGGGATTTTCGGCAAAAAATGCCCCCTCCTCTCGCCGCCCCAGCCCGATTTATCAGCCCGACTGGACGATTTCGCGGATGTCGAGCAGGTGTAACTGCCGGCCCCCTTGGTGCGGGCTGTCGATGCAGACCGTCAGGCCATCGGCGCTGCTGCGCGGATGGGTGTCGCAACGCCATTCGCCGCGATAGGCGGGGGGCGAGGGGAAATGGCCCAGATCGACGCGGCGGCCCGAGGGGACGTGGTACAGGTAGACCGTCTGCCGCGACGAATCGCGGGACGGATAGGTGTCGTTCAAAATCCAGTCGTCGTAGGGAGCCGGCAGGTAGGTGTTGTGCCCGTTGCTCGGCATCTTTTCCGCCCCGACCGGACGGTACCCCGGTTGCCGATCGGTGACGTCGTAGAACCCGTTGGGCTGCCCCGGCGGACGGGTCCACATCGTCAGCACCTGATCGTTCTTCCAGATGAAGTGGGAGGTATAGCCGGAAGGATCGACGACATGCAGTCGCCCCCCGTCGGGATCGGCCGAAAACATCCGGGTCACGAACCCTCCCTGAAAGCGGCGCGTGGCCGGATCGAAGCCCGGACGGTAGCGATGCAAAAAGACAAACCGGTCGCCGCTGGGATTGATCAACAGGTGATTGAAGTAGTGCCAAGCGTCTGCATGGCGCTCGCCGTCGGGCCAGGCCAGCTGGACCACGTCAGCGAGCGAGACGATCAGTTGCGTTTCCCCGGTGGTCAGGTCGACCCGCCAAATGCCCGAATCGGCCGGGGCGCGCTCGGCCACGTGCGGATCTTCCAGCCCCGCATAGCCGTAGCCGGGACGGAGGTTGTTGATCCGGCGAAAGTCGGTCGACAGCCCGTATCGGCCATCGCGGCTGATCGTGTAGATCGGCATCGGCAAAGTTTGCACCGAACCGTCGGCGACCCGCAAGATGCGACAGACAAAGCGGTCCCCTTCGCGGTCATTCCACAACACGCGCTGCCCGTCGCTCCCCACCCACTGCAGCATGCAGCCTTGTTGCCAGCCCCAGGCATTGCTCGTGCCCAGCGGTTGCCAGCGGTGGTCCTGGTCGCGGTCGACCCAGCCCACCTGGATCGTGTCGTCGGCCGCGGGTGAACGGTGCTCGAAATCGACCTGGTTGGAAAGCACCCGCCGGCCGTCGGGACTGAATTGCTGCTTGTCGTAGTAACCGAACCAGTGGTACTGCGGGCCGCGGGTGATCCGCCGGCAGGGGACGAAGGTTTCCAGCGGCCCCGTTTCGGTCGTCTGGCCGCAGGCGGAAGGCTCGATTTTGCCCAGCCAAGCGACGGCGGCCGCCGAAACGCAGGTCTGCTGGAAACGACGGCGACTGAGTGGCATCGTGCATCCTCGCAATTCAGGGAACGCCGTCACGCTTGCTCGCGGAATGTGAGCCAACTCATCACCGCGACGGCAATCCCCACGATGATGAATGCCAAGTCCATCATCAAGCTGGCGCCCCGTAAGGGGGCTGCCGCCGGCATGCCCGCCATCCGCAGGACCACATCGATCAGAAACAGCACCACGACGAGAATGGCGATCGCCAGGCTGGAGAGGCATAGCGCCTTGGGCATTGACAATCCTCGGCTTATGATCGCGGGAAAAGAGGGCCGGGTGGACGGTCCGCAGCGTGGCGGTCAGCCCGGCAAAGAACGCGGGAGTTCCCCGCCGACGCGGGATCGCCGCTGCGGGATTCGGTCGAACAAAGAGAAGCAGTATAGTTCGAGCTGTCTCGCTTTCCCAAGCCCGTCAATTTATCCATTTTCTGCAATCTGCCAACCTGGTTCCAAATGTACCGGCCTTACCATGTCTAACGTGTTCCGCTCTCCAGAGGGGGTTGCGCCTCCGCAGTCGTTCGATTCCCGCCAACACGACCCCTGGCAGTGGTGGCGTCAGCAGATGCCGGTGGCGGCGCGCTGGGCCTATTTCGATCATGCGGCGGTCGCACCCCTCCCCCAACCGACCGTCGACCGGATCGCCGCCTTCGCCAGCGAAGCGAGTTCGGAGGGCGACACGGTCTGGCCGCAGTGGGCCAAAGAGATCGAAACGTTTCGCCACGGGGTGGCCGCGTCGCTGCATGCCGAGGTGGAAGAGATTGCGTTTGTACCGAACACGACGTTCGGCATCAACATGATTGCGGAAGGGTGGCCCTGGCAGCCGGGAGACAACGTGGTGATCCCGGCGGGGGAATTTCCTTCGAACCAATTCCCCTGGCAGAACCAGCAGTCGCGGGGCGTGGAGTTGCGAGTGGTGGGCCAGCCGGGAGAACCGGTCGATCTGGAGGCCCTCGCCGCGGCGATCGACGACCACACGCGGGTCGTCGCGGCGAGCTGGGTCGGTTATGCCAACGGATACCGGCTGGACGTCGACCGGTTGGTGGAAATCGCGCATGCCCGGGGGGCGGTGGTCTGCTTGGACGCGATCCAGGGCCTGGGGGTTTTCCCGCTGGACGTGCAGCAGACGCCGATCGATTTCCTGGCCGCCGATGGGCACAAATGGATGTTGGGTCCGGAGGGAGCGGGGGTCGCCTTCATCCGGCGAACGCTGCTGGAAAAGCTCCGCTGCAGCGTGGTTGGTTGGAACAGCGTCAAGGGAGGTCAGCATTTTGGCGAAGCGGCTTTCCAGCTCCGCGACGATGCGGCCCGCTACGAAGGGGGCTCGGCGAACACGATGGGACTGTTGGCGATGCACCGCAGCCTGCAGATTTTTTGGCAGTTGCAGGAACGTCTCGGCCGCGCGGCCATCGGGGAGCGGGTGCTGGAGCTGGTCGCGGAAGCGGCCGAGCGGCTGACCGCGGTCGGGGCCCGCGTCGCGGTGCCGGCCGACCGCCGACGACGCAGCGGGATCGTCCCCTTCCAGGTCCCGGGCCATCCGCCGGCGAGCGTCCGGACCGCTTGCCTGGAGGCGGGCATCGTGGTTAGCTGTCGCGGCGGAGCGGTCCGCGCCAGCCTGCATGCTTACAACTCGCTCGAAGAGATCGACCGCCTGGCCGACGTCGTCGCCGCCCTGGTCGCTTCTTCTGCCCCCGATGACACCAGCTCCGCGAGGCCCCGATGAGCCATTCGGTTGCGGTTTATACCGGCTCGTTCGACCCGATCACGCTGGGGCATCTGCATATCATCCACCGGGCCGTGGACTTGTTCGATGAGTTGGTGATCGGGATCGGGATCAATCAGGACAAGCGTCCCCTGTTCACACCGTCCGAACGGATCGATTTGGTGGAGCTGGTCACCGCCGATTTGCCCGCGGTACGGGTCGACACCTTCGACGACCTGGCGGTCGATTTTGTCCGCCGCTGTGACGCCCAGGTGATGGTGCGAGGAATTCGCCCGATGACCGATATCGCCGGTGAATTCACGATGTTGATGGCGAACCGCCAGCTCGATCCTTCGCTGGAGACGGTGTTCCTGATGGCCGATGACCGCTTCGCCCACGTCAGCAGTTCGCTGCTAAAGCAGATCGCGCAGATCTCCAGCGACGATGAGCGGCTGGCGAAGTTCGTGCCGCGGACGATCATCCAGCCGCTACGGGAAAAACTTGCCCAGCGGGCCGCCCCGCGGTAGGCAGCCCCCCCCGTACCGGCAACGCAACTTGCCCAAAGTCGTGTTCGTGCTCAGCATCGCGGTGCTCGTGCTCGTCATCGAATTCCGCGACCTATTCGATCGCCGGCTCGCTGATGCCGGCAACCTTGATCGCCATTCGGGTCCGCACGGGAACCATTCGTTTCAACCGAGCGACTTCGCAACGTTCAAGGTGGAGGCACCCGATTCGACCGAGAGCCGATAATCGTCGAGTCGATCGTGGTGGAGGATTGGTCCGGTCATGGTGGCCCCTTTCGATTACGAGCACGAGCACGAGCACCGTTTCACGGAGCACGATTGTCTTTCTGCATCCCCAGGCCCCTTTGGGCGTGCTTCGCCTCGGCGCGGGGAAGTTCCGAGCGTTTCGCCCCGCCGTCCGCCGCCGGCAGGCGGCTGGGTTAGAGGACTTGGCGGAGACCGATGCAGATCCCGGCGAGCAGGCCCGCCAGGACGTTCAGGGCAAAGGGCCGCCAGGTCCGAGACCAACGGGTGGCGACGTAGTACAAGACGTAAAAGGGGACAAACCAGACCAGCACCCCTTGCAGCACCGATTCCTGGAACGCCCGCACCAGCAGCATGACGCCCGCCCCGATCGCCAGCATCCAGAAGGCGGCCGCCACCAGCAGCAAAAACGCGTCGAGCGGGTTGAAGGCGCCGCTTGCTTGGCCTTCTTCGGCCAAGGCATAATCGACGGCCAGCACGCCCACCGCCGCCCCGCCCATGACCAGGACCAGCAGGAACACCAAGACCCACCACGGCAACCCGGTCCCTTGCAGCTGCTTTTGCAGCGCTTGGTCGCTCGCCATGTCGGCGGCGGCCTTGTCGAGCGTCTGATGGCCGTGCACCGTCGTCTGGGCAGCCGTTCGATGCGCCGCGAGCCGCGTGCCGGTCTGCGTGTTGAATCCACACGCGGTGCAGATCACCGCTTGCGGTTTCATCTCCGCGGCGCAGGCCGGGCAGGTCTTGCCGACACGTTGGGCAAAGCCTTCCTCTTCGAAGAGATGATCGAGTTCGCCACCGCCGGGCGGGGCGGCCGCCCCGCCACCGCCGGACCGCGCGGGCGGCCTGGACTGCGGCTGGGACTGGGTCGCCGATGCCCCGGCCGCGGGGATGCGTAGCGGTTTCTGACAAGCGGGGCATTTGACCGTTTTTCCGGCCAAGGCCTCTTTGACGGCCAGCGTTTTACCGCAGCCACACTTTACGCGGATCGGCATGGGGAGGAGGATCGTCGAAGGGGATGAGGAGCAGGGTGCAGGCGACGTCGGCGGCCGCCGCGCTCGGCAGCGGGACGCGGTGAGGAGCCGCCGGCGTGCGCGGACGGGGACGAGCCGGCGGCGGCCGCCCGCTTGGCGAACCCCCATAGATTAACCACCGCAGGTCGCCTTTGGCCATCCGTTCCCGCCGATTCCCAGCGATTGGCCGGGACGGCCGCGACCGCCGGCAAGCGGGCGGCGACGCCCAACTTGCTGCCAAGCTGACAGCTCCCCGCCGCACCAGCGACCGGCTCCTGCCAGGATTTCATCCGCGGGGGCTGCTCAAAAGCTTGCAAAACGGCCTAAGGCACGTTTACAGAACGACTTGCGGATCAAAAAAGAGTCTTCGGCACGAAGCTTGCTTCTGTGGCTGGCCGGTTCGGTTCCGCTGCCAGTGCGCCGTGACCGAGCGGAACCCCGCCCTGCGGCATGCGAGCCCGCTTGCGACGACGCGTGGGAGCGGGCCATCCATCGCACACACTGCAATTCACCTAGACATCCCAACAATTTCGGAGGTTGGACCCAGATGGCGACTGCTACGAAAGCCAAGAAGAAGATCCGCTTGCAACCCCTCGGTGATCGCCTGGTCGTGGAACGCGATTCGAGCGAATCGACGACCGCCGGGGGCATTGTCCTGCCCGATTCGGCGACGGAAAAGCCGGCCCGTGGGACGGTGGTGGCCCTGGGCGATGGCCAAATGCTGGACGATGGCAGCCGCGCCGCCTGGCAGGTCAAGGTCGGTGATCGCGTGCTCTTCAGCAGCTACGCCGGCGAGAGCGTTGAATCCGACGGCACCGAGTACCTGCTGATGCGTGAGGCCGACATCTTGGCGATTGTCGAGTAAGACGGTCGAGCACGATGGTCGCGAGGGCCTGGACAGCCGGTCCCGCCGCGGGGGTCGAACGATCCCGGCAGACGGGATCACGGCCCCGTCGGGCCTCTGGCGACAGCGATTTCCCTCCCTACAGTTCCCCAGTTCATTCGACGAAAGTATACGATGGCAAAAATTATTGCTTTTGATCAGGAAGCCCGCGACGCAATCCGTCGAGGGGTCAGTAAGCTCTCCCGAGCCGTCAAGGTGACGTTGGGACCGAAGGGCCGCAACGTGATTTTGCAGAAGAGCTTTGGCAGTCCGACGGTGACCAAGGACGGCGTGACCGTCGCCAAAGAGATCGAACTGGAGGACGCCTACGAAAACATGGGCGCCCAGATGGTTCGCGAAGTCGCCAGCAAGACCAGCGATGTCGCCGGTGACGGGACCACGACCGCGACCGTGATGGCCGAAGCGATCTTCAACGAAGGGCTCAAAGCGGTCGTCGCCGGCGTCAATCCCGTCAAGATGAAGCTGGGGATGGAGCGGGCGGTGGCCGACCTCACCGAGCAGCTCCGCAGCATGGCGGTCAAGGTGAAGGACAAGGACGCCATGGCGAACGTGGCGACCATCGCCAGCAACAACGACCGGGAAATCGGGACGCTGTTGGCCGATGCGATGGAAAAGGTCGGAAAAGACGGGGTGATCACCGTCGATGAAGGCAAAAGCCTGAAGACCGAACAGGAATGGGTCGAAGGGATGCAGTTCGACCGCGGCTACCTGTCGCCCTACTTCGTCACCGATCCCGCCTCCATGGAAGCGGTCCTGGAAGACGCCTATGTCCTGGTCTTCGAGAAAAAGATCAGCAACATCAAGGACCTCGTTCCGCTGTTGGAACAGGTGGTCCAGCAAAATAAGCCGCTGTTGATCATTGCCGAAGACGTCGAAGGCGAAGCCCTCGCCACGTTGGTCATCAACCGGCTTCGCGGCACCTTCACCTGTGTCGCCGTCAAGGCACCCGGCTACGGCGATCGTCGCAAGGCGATGATGGAAGACATCGCGATCCTGACCGGCGGCCAGGCGATCTTCGAAGCGCTCGGCACCAAGCTGGAAAGCGTCACCGTGGCCGACCTGGGCCGCGCCAAGAAGGTGATCATCGACAAGGACAACACGACGGTCATCGAAGGGGCTGGCAAGAGCAACGAAATCAAGGCACGGATCGACCAGATCCGCCGCGAGATCGAAAACAGCACCAGCGATTACGATCGCGAAAAGCTGGAAGAGCGGCTGGCCAAGCTTGCCGGTGGTGTGGCCAAGGTGAACGTCGGAGCGGCCACCGAATCGGAGATGAAAGAGAAGAAGGCCCGCGTCGAAGACGCACTGCACGCTACCCGTGCTGCAGTCGAAGAAGGGATCTTGCCCGGCGGCGGGGTCGCCCTGTTGCGTGCCAGCGGTTCGGTGTCCGCTGACAAGAATCTCGGCGACGACGAATTGGTCGGCTACAACATCATCCTTCGTTCGTGCCGCGCTCCGGTTACGATGATCAGTGAAAACGCTGGTCAGGATGGCGGCGTGGTCTGCGAAAAGGTGCTCGCCGGCAAAGGCAACTATGGCTACAACGCGTTGACCGATGAATACGAAGACTTGGTCAAGGCGGGCGTCATCGACCCCACCAAGGTGACGCGGACCGCCCTCGCCAACGCGGCCAGCGTGGCGACCTTGTTGCTGACCAGCGATGCCCTGATCGCGGATGCTCCCAAGGAAAAGGCGGGTAAAGGTCACGGCGGCGACCACGACATGTATTAATCGGCCGGGGGCGGGTCGGCCCGATCGAAGCGATCGGCCATGACCCTCCGCTGTGAAAGACCTTAAAACCTCGGTGGGATGCCCACCGAGGTTTTTTTTCGATCCGCTGGTTTTACGTCGTGCACGAGCACGAGGGAGCTTCATCCCTCGCGATGACGGAACACTTATCCTGCGTGCCGTGACACCCCAAGGTCGATCCGGGCATGCTTAGCCCGGCAGCGCCGCGCGGCGGAGTTCGCCCACGGTGGTGACCCCGGCGCGGACCTTTTCCATCGCCGTCTGGGCCATCGTCGGCGTCCCCGTGCGGCGTCGCAGCGAGCGCAGTTCCCGCACGTGGGCTCCTGATCCGATCGCCTCGAGCTGGTCCTCGTTCAGTTCCCAGACCTCAAACAGGCCGGTGCGACCGCGAAAACCGAGGCCGAAGCATTCCTCGCAGCCGCCGGCCACGGGGACTTCGGCGGGCAGCTCGATCTGGCGGCTTTGCGCCCAGCGTTGGTCGACTTCCTCCGGCGGGCCCGAGGCCGCGCAGAGCGGACAGAGTTGCCGGACCAGCCGTTGCGCGATCACCAGCCGCAAGGCGCTGGCGATTTCGCGATCATCGAGCGACCAATTGCGGAGCGACCCGATCGCCCCTTCGGCATCTTCGGCATGGATCGACGTGAGCACCGCCCGCCCGCTGTTGGCCGCTCGCAGCACCGCCTTGGCGGTGGCGGGATCGCGGGTCTCGCCGATCAACAAATAATCGGGATCGAGCCTCAGCAGCGTGCCGATTCCATTGCAGAAGTTGATGCCGAGCGATTCGCTGACCTCGACTTGTGTGAAGGTCGGATTGCGATACTCGACCGGATCCTCCAAGGTCACCACGCTGTGCGTTTCCTGGTCGATCTCATTGAGCAGCGAAAACAGGGTGACCGACTTGCCGGTGCCCGTGGGGCCCGCCACGAGCACCAAACCGGCGGGGGAGTGGATGTGGCGATCAATCGTCGTGATCGCTTCGGCCGACAGCCCGAGTTCGTTCAGATGGAGGTGCGAGAGCGATTGGTCGAGCACCCGGGCTGCGAGTTTCTCGCCCGAAACGGTGGGAACAAAGGTCGCGCGGACATGGATCTCCCGCTCGTGCAGCGTCCCCGACCAGCTGCCATCCTGGACACACAGCTCCGTCGGATCGACTTGACAAAGGATGCGAAACTGATTGATCAAGCGTCGCGAGGCGTTCAGCGGCATCGCCACCGTGTTGGCGAGTGCTCCATCGATCCGAAAGCGGACCAAAGCGTAATTTTCGCAGGGGTCGATATGGATGTCCGTCGCCCGGTGATCGCACGCGTCGGCGAGCAGCGCCCGGGCCAACAGGGGACCCGCCTCCTCGCCCTCGGCCGGTTCCGGGGCATCGCCCCCTTCGCTGTGGAGCTGCATGAACCGCGGGGCCAGCTCGGGATGCGCGGCGCGGTCGTGGGAATCGAGCAGTTGCACGGGCCAATTGGGGGCAAGAGGAAGAAACGGAGAAAGGGGCGATAGCCCCCGCCCGCTCCCCGAGGGTGGCCGCCGAACTGGCGAGGGAGGGGGCGAAAACGGTTTGCCGAAGGCGGGGTCCGATCCGGCAGCCTTCCTGAGTTTTCCGGCAGACCTTCACGGGACAGCCCCACTTTTTATCCAATTACCGTTTTTCACGATGTTTATCGGTCAGTTGAGCGGTTTCGGCGCTAGCCGCCGGCCCGTCGCGGAAAGGCCGGGGGCTAGCGCCCAACCCGCTCGTCAAACGTGGCGCTGTCCAGTTCAGGCGAGCAACCTGCATGCCAAGTCTCCTACCAGCTGCCAGCTGGGCGGCCGGTTGCCCGCTCGGCCACGTCGCCGCCGGCTCGGCGGGGTTGCTCGCGATCGAGGCTCAATCGACCGGTTCGTGCAAGCGTTGGTAGAGACGCCGGACCGGTTCGTGACCGAATTCGCGTTCCAGCCGGCGGATCGTGAAATGGGCGCGTGCCAGTTCCTGGTAGTGGTCGATAAAGTAGCTGTTGATCAAGGCGCCGCCGACGGCGCCGATCACCGGGATCGCCTGCGCGGCCAGCTTTTTACTGACCACGACCCCAAACCGTTTTGCCACCTCGTTGATCAGCCGGACCAACGGCGGGGCGGCATGGTCGATCGGCTGGTGTTGCAGGACGTACCGGGAGGCATCGGCGACCTGTTTTCCCAGGCTTGCCCGAACGGCAAAGTAGCCGATTTCGGTATCGTCATCGACGGCGTCGGGACCGCCGTCGAGGTGGCGTCCCGAATCGATCGCAAAGACTTCCAGGCAGGCCAGCCTGGCTTCGATCTGGCTGAGGTCTTCCCCTTGGCTGCGGGCGATGTCGGCGACGCTTCGTAGGATCACCAGGGTCGAGACGGGCAGCTCCGCGGCGACCGCTGTCAGCCCGAAGGCTCCTCCTGCGGCGCCGGTCAGTCCTGCTACCAGGCGGTGCCGGCCCCGCTGCGGCGTGGTCCGGCCCTGGGCGTCCTTTCCCAGCGAGCGGACGGCCGCATCGAGGGCCAAGTGCAACGATTTATCGATCGCCTTCTGCAGGATCTCTTCGGCGCCGGCCGGCAGCATCTTCAGCGACGCCGTGATCGGCATCCCCATCAATTCGGTCAGCCGATCGGCCAAACCATGATGTTCGAGGATCGTCTTGGCTTCACGCAGTTGCTCGACCGCCTCGGGGGGAAGCTCGGCTGGGAAGTAGTCGGTGGGCGTCAACGAATGATTCGGATGATTCATCGGGGGTCAGGCGAAAAGGAGGGAGCGGTTGCCGTCGATTGTATCACCGCCGCTGCGGGGGCGAAGGGAAGCGATCGAGCGCGGCTCGCTTAGCGAGGGGCGGAGCGCGCCAGTTTTTGTTCGACCGCAAGCTGGACCGCATCGACCGCTTGGCGGATCCGCGCGTCTTCCACCACCTGGGGATCGGCCTCGCCGAACCGCGCGTGATAGTAGGCCTTGGTGATTTCGTCCAGCGATTCGCTGATCGGTGCGTGCTCAGCGGCGGCGGCGCCGTCAAGCAAGGCCGCCCCGGCGTCACGCGTGAATTCGGCAGGCGTCTCTCCGGTCGCCCGCCGCAGGCCGAGGCGTTGCAGCTGGAGGCAGGTGCGGGCGAAGAAGGGGATCTGCGACAACGGTGAAGACGCCGCCCGCGAGCTCAGCCGGGGCCACCATCTGCCGGGACGGAACAGCCCGAGACGCACCAGCAGGACGAGGAAAACCGATCCCAGAACGCCCGCCAGGGCGGCGGGCCAAGAGAACAGCGACTCGGACGATAATTCGCCCGGTTTCCACTTGTCCAGTCGCAGACGCGCCCACTGCGTCCGCAACCATTCGAAGAAACGGGTGTACGCCCCATGATCCCCGCCGATCGCTTCCGCATCGAGCATCGAATCATCTTGCTTCTTGGCGTTCATGTCGACCACGTACTGTTCCCAGAGCGATTCCAAGTAATCCATCCGATGGGTCAACGGGGCGAAGGCTTTCTGCAGCGAACCTTGGCCGCTGGGGGTGGGGTCGAGCCGCATCCAGACGGGCCCTCGATCGGGCTGGCCATAAAGCACTTCGTCGTCGGGGATTTCGTCAGCTCGCAAGAGGGCTTCGACCCAGGCGTGGGCGTGGAGTTGCCGGATGATGTAGTGCTGCCCAAAGGGACTGTATTCATCGCTCTTGTACCCCACCGCGATCCGCGCGGGGATCCCCTGGCTGCGGAGCATCATGACCAAGGCGGAGGCGAAGTACTGGCAATGTCCTTGGCGGTCCGTACGGAGGAACTGTTCGATCGGATCGAGCTCGGGATTTCTGCCCATCGTCAGGTCGAGCGTGTATTGCAGTCCGCCTTCAAACCGCAGGTAACGCGTCAACCGGCGCGCGATTTGGTACGCGTTCCGTTGTTCCTTCGCCATCTCGCCGACCAGCCTGTCGGCAATGGTTTTGACCGTGGGCAGACGTGTTTCGTCGAAACGCAAAAGAGGGGAATAGATGCGGCGAGAAGCGCCCAGCCCTGCACTCAACGCTTCCTCATAAAGGCGTTCCGGATCATCCAGCGAGGAGGTCTCGTCGGGACCGAAGCAGCGGAACAGGTTGGACTGCGCTCCGTTGAAAAGAGCGTGGGTGCCGAATTCATAGGTCATCCGGGGATACATCACATCGGTTCCGCTGCCCTTTCGGCGGATGGTCCACCGACCGGCGACGTGCGTGATTTCATTGCCGCGATCGATGCGATGGTAGGGAGCGATCGCAAAGAGGGAGGCGGTGCTTTGCGGTTGGATCGTGACCTCGACATTGACGCGATCATAGAACAGCGCATCGGTGGAACGCGGCGGGGGATAGGGGCGCGGCATGCGGCGGTGCAGGTTCGAGACACCGAGCAAGGAGGCACGCCACTTTCCCGATCCGCCTTCGAGGTCGTAATTTTCCAGCACCCGACCTCGCAGATAAAGCGGCGTGAACACCGGATAGGGACGCCCCGCTTCGGCGTCGGTCAATTTGACGCGCATCACCGGGGTCTTGCTTTTCTGTAAATGTCCGATCTGATTCAACTCGATCGTTTCGGAAAAGCCGACCACGGGGGTCGCGCCCAATACGTTGCCACTCGTCTTCCCGGTTCGCGGGAGGGCATAGAAGAAGGTGGCGGCCACCAGCAGAACCGGCAATGCGGCGGCCAGGGTCGTCCAACGTGGCAGACGCCGCCCGACGTCGGTCAGCGACGCAACCGATGCGGGAGCCGCGGTCCAGATCGGCTGGCCGCCCTGGTTTCGCTG
>CAYNVI010000008.1:0-23436 GCA_964400585.1 uncultured Pirellulaceae bacterium
ACGTCGCCGATCAGCCCCAACTCCGCCGATAAATCGACCGACGAGTGCCTCGGCGGGGCCGCCGGTCGACCGCCGGCTGCCCCATATCCCATCTCGCCCGCACCCATCATCTCCTCGGAGCCCATCATCCCCTCGGAGCCCATCATCGCTTCCGACCCGGCGGCACCGTACTCGCCCCCCCCGGACGACCCCGCGGAGGATCGGCCTCGCGTCCCCCCGCGGCCGCCGGCCAACTGTCCCAGCGGCGAAGCCATGTCGTCGGTCACCGGGTGGATCTCTTGCTCACCGGTCCCCGAAAAACGGACGTGGACCGAAACGCCCCACTGCATCGCCCAAGTCGGACGCCGCAGGAACGCACTGAAAGGCGTTTCGGCGAAGGCTTGATCCGCTGCTTCGAACTCGCCCACCAGATGGGCCAGGTAAAGCTGCCGGGCGTACGCCTCGTTGCCCGCCGCAAACGCCTTGTTGGACCGCTCGAGCAACGATTCGGCGGCCGGCGGGCCGCCACCGGATCGCGACAAGGAGGCGACTGCCGGGGACATCGCTCCCATCAAGCCCGCGGCCAAGCGATCCGTCAGCGAAGTCGCTCCGCCGCTCGCGCCACCCGCTCCATAGCCACCGCCGTAGCCCATCTCGCCCGCTCCCGGGCTGCCGGAGCCATACGCTTCGCCTTCGTAGCTCCCCGCGCCGTATTCCCCGGAACCGTACCCTCCGCTGCCGCTGCCCGGTTCGCCGGCATACCCTGCCATCTCGCCACTGCCGGCTCCGCCCATCGCGCCGCTGCCGTAGCTGCCCGAGCCCGACCCTGAACCCGAGCCGTCCGCCGGGCTCGGTTCGTACCCGCCACTGCCCTCGGCAGGCGGCGCGGCGGCCGTTTCCCCCGGCATCTGCGAGCCCATGGAAGCGTCGGTCGCCGGACTTCCGCCACCCGCATCGGGGGCAGAAGCCGCAGAGGGTTCGGATGTCGTCCCCGCGGTCGGTTCCGACGATCCACCGCAACCGCCCATCGCCAGCAGCGAGCCACAGCAACCCCACAGGAGAACGTTCCGAATGAAACAACACATGGTGAAACGGGCCTCAGCGAGGGATAAAAAAGGGTTTAAGAGCTCCGCCCGGGCCGCCGGGGCACGCGGAGGAGGCCGTGCCGGCGTCGGAGACCGCACTGCATCAAGATCGCAGCCCGAGAGACGACGGCCGGGGGAGGCAACCAGCCTTGAATCTACCCGGAAATCGCCGCGATCACCACGATTCCGCGTGCGGAAGTCGATTTTTGCAGGTTTTTCCTAGGTCCCCTGAAGGGTCGCCCAGGTAAGCCGCAGGCAAGCAACTGGCTGTGCGGCTTGCCGGCATCGGGCGAGCCAAATCGGCTGGGGGGCCCGGTCCCCGCCAGCAAAAAAACATTTCGCGCGAAATCGGGGAACTTTCGCCGGTCGCGGACGTCTTATACTGGGGTCTAGACGCGGCGGTGCCAGGTATTTCTATCGGAGGCGCTGCCGGAGCGGTCCGCGGGTTTGCAGCCGCGCGACAGACTTCACGATTCATCAGAGGCACGAGGGAGCCAGGCCACATGTTGCGGGGAGCGAAATCGCGTCGCCAGCGAGGTCACGAGGCGGGGGGTCGTCAACGCCGCCCCCTGGTGGTCGAGCCGTTGGCTGCCCGCCGCGTGCTGGCGACGATTACCGGTGTGGTCTTCGACGATCTCAACGCTTCGACCCGGCAAGATGCCGAGGAGTCAGGGCTGGAGGAACGCCTGGTCTTCCTGGACAGCAACGATGACGGACTGTTCGGAGCGGGAGAACCGTACCAACTGACCGATGCCGACGGGCGTTTCACGTTCGCCGAGCTCGGCCTCGGCGACCACACGGTTCGGCTCTTCAATGGGACGAGTTCCCAGCACCAAACCGTCCCGTTCGACCCCCAGTGGGACGGTTCGATCGAGCTCGCCGAGGGTCAACTCTCGGCGGTCTCGCTGGACGACTCCCACCTGTACGTCCTGCAGCAACAAACGTTGGTCGCCTGGGATCTGGAACAAGGAGGGGGCCAATCGTTGACCCTCCCGGCGGCGGTCACCTCGCTGCACCCTCTCCCGGACGGAAGCCTGATCGCCCTGGGCACGGCGGACGCAGGATTGTCGGGCGACGCTGCCTGGCGGATCGATTTTGCCGGGGCAGGGACGATCGAGGCGATCGATCTGGGGTTGCAAGCCGGCGAAACGGGTTGGTCATCGCTGGCACTCGACGGCGAAGGCCGAGGTGTCCTGCTAGCGGCCCGCGGCGATCAACTGGCCGCCCCGATTCGCCAGGTGCAATGGGTCGACAACGCCCCCCAAGTGGCGATCTCTTCGCACAGCGTCGTCTCGGGAGCGACCGCCGTCTCCGACCCCCATGCCGTCACTTCCTTGATCGCCGTCCCCCAGGAAAATGGGTTGTCCCTGACCCCCTGGAGCAACGTCACGGCGTCCCCGATCGACGGCCATTCGACGCTCGTCCCGCAAGGCGTGCAGTTGTTGGCATACGACGAAGCGTCGAACCTGGCGGTGGTGGAAACCGCCGACGGGGATCTGTTGCTGCTCGACAGCGGTGCCGATTTCGCCCTGCTCGAGCAATTCGACGATCTCCACCAACCGGTCGCGCTCGATGGTCCCCGGCAACGCCTGCTGGCGATCGACGACGCGGGCGACCTGGCGATCCAGGATTTGGTCGATGCTTCACTTCGCCAAAGCACGCCGCTGGACTCCGCAGCGGTCGGCGGCTTGGCGTTGGTTGAAGGCGGCAAGGCGGTCTTTGCCGGACAAGCCGAACAGCTGCGGCGGCTGCGCCTCGATCGCCCCGGGGCGTTCCGAGTCCGCCTCCGTCAAGGAGAGGAATCGGCCGACGTCTTCTTCGGGCTGTTCGTCGAGGGCGAAAATCAGCCGCCCGTCTACGCCAGCGACGCCGCCTTCTGGCTGGACGAAGACACCACGCTGCAGCTCGCAGCCCCCGGTTTGCTCGTCCCGGGCTCCGATCCCGATGCGGGCGATCGCTTCGTCGTCCTTCCCAACGGGGATCCCCACTTCGGCTCGGCCCAAACCAGCCCCGCCGGCGCCCTCCGCTACGAACCGGTCGCCAACGCCAACGGCACCGACCAGTTGCCGATCCTCCTGCACGATGGACGTGCGCTCTCGGAACCGGCCACCGTCGACTTGCACGTCCGCCCGGTCGACGACCCGATCGGCCCAGCCACGTTTGTCGGAACGCCCGTCCCGGAAAACTTCCCCGCCGGCCAGCCGTTGGGAATCATTCAGATCGTCAACCCCGACGTCGATGAAGCCGTCAACATTGAAATCAATAACGACGACCGCTTCCAGCTCGACGGTAACCAGTTGATCCTGGCCGAAGGCGTCAACCTGGACTTCGAACTGGAACCGACCATCTTCTTGGAGGTGGTCATCCACGACGAATTATCGGGCGAGCAGGCCGGCATCGAAACCGTGCAGCTGCAGGTCAGCGACGTGCCGGAAGCGATCGTCGATATTCATATGTACCAGCAGCAAACGGTCGCCGAAGGCATCTACGGCGAGCAGTGGCTGGACGGGTCGCTGCACGTCGGTAGCTTCTACGTCGAAGACCTGGACCTCGAAGGCGATTACGGCTTTGAGCTCAGCGACCCCCGCTTCGAAATCGTCGACCGCGAATTGCGGATCGTGCCCGATTCGGAATTCGACTTCGAGCAGGAACCGACGATCGACCTGACGATCCGGGCCTATGAACTCGAAAACCCGTTCGAGTTCAGCAAGACCTTCACGATCAACATCGGTGACGTCAACGAACTGCCGACCACCGCTTCCTTCCAAGCGACCGAGATCATCGAACGGGTCGTCGGCGCTACGGTCGGCGATGTGATCGTCGACGACCCCGACCAACCCTCGACCGTCCACTTCTCCGTCGATGATTCCCGTTTCGAATTCGACGGCCCGACGCTGAAGCTTCGCGACGGCGTCTTTGTCGAGCGCGGGCAACAAGAACAGATCGAATTAACGCTGACGGTCGCCGATTACGCCGGCGAATCCTTCGTGCAGACGCTCGACGTGTCGCTCGATGTCTTGGAAAACGCCAACCCCTTCCACAACGAAGGGATGCCCGGGGATGTCGATGGCGACGATCAAATCCTGCCGATCGACGCCCTGCTGATCATCAACTTCCTCAATCGCTATGGACCGGGGCCCGTCGAAGAAGCGGTCAACAGCGGGCATGCCGAGTATTTCTACGACGTCAATAATGACGGCCTGATCTATCCGCTCGACGCCCTCTTGGTCATCAACGCGTTGAATCGCAACCAGCAACAGGGAACCAGCCCACCGACCGTCGGGGGCGAAGGCGAAGACCTGCCGGACGCGCCGCCCCCTGCCGGCCCCAGCCAGCCGATCGATGACAGCCTGTCGCCCCTCGGCGCGACGCCGGAACTGCCCGAGACCGACGACGAGACGCCAGCCGACCAGGCCGATCCGCTCGACGATCCGCTTTCGCCCATGCTCGCCAGTGACCGAGCGTTGATCGATTGGTCGCTCCTCGACAACAAGCCAGCGGCCCGGGACGTCTACGAGCCGGACGACTACCCGGAGGGCTGACCCCGCGGCGTCTGGCAGGCACTGGCCACGACGCAGACGGCACAGCCGCCACTGCATCCTCCACCCGCCTCGGTGCCGCAGCCCGGGCCACATCCCTCGGCCAGCAACTGGGCGAAGTGCCGCGTCCGGACCTTCTTTTCGTACGCTTCGGCCAACTGATCGGTCAAGCTTTGCACGGCGGGACTGACGGGACCGAGGAAGTAAAAGATCAAGGTTTTCCCGTCGAGCAGTTGATCGACCTCCAAGAGCACCGTCTCGGGTGCCAGCTCGACGAGTGCCGCCTGACAGCGCTGCACCGCTTGGGCTTTGTATTGGCGGAGCCGCGTATCGAGCAGTTCATCCTCGGGGGTGGCCCGCCGGAGCACCGTCCCTTCGGCCTCCTCATCGGCGGCCGCGGTCGCCATCACCTGGCCGAGTTCCAGCCCCCGCCCGCTGCGGCAGACGACGCGTTGTCCCCGGCGGTATTCCGCAGTTTCCGCCGGCTGACAGCGGACGACCGCGCCAAAGGCCCCGAGGCGGACGAAATAGTGCTGAGTCAAAGCGAAATCCTGGTAGGCTTGCAGGGAAGCGGTTTCCTCGACACGATAACACATCGACGGGCGGGATCCGACGGAACGGTTGGCGATTTCACTCGAACGGCCGCCGTTTCCTCCCCCGTCAGCTCTCCTCTTTTTCGATCGACCGCTGCTGAGCCCACCGATGACGCAATCGACTTCGTTGCCCCCGCAAACTCCCGTCGCTTCAGCGAACCGCTATGCCGCGATGGCCGCTGCCGTGCTGGCCGGAGAACCGCTTCGCGAAGAGGAGGCGTTGGCGATCCTCCAAAGCCCGGAGGAGGACCTGCTGGAGGTGATGGCGGCGGCCTATCGCGTCCGCCGCCACTATTTTGCCCACTCGGTCCAGCTCTACTTCCTGATGAACGCCAAGAGCGGACTCTGCCCGGAAGATTGCAGCTACTGCAGCCAATCGAAAATCTCCGACGCCCCGGTCCCGAAGTACAACATCCTGCAGCGGGACAAACTGCTGGCCGCGGCCAAACTGGCGGCCGAACGAAAAGCCAAAACGTACTGCTTGGTGATTTCCGCTCGCGGTCCCAATGAACGGGAGATGCAAGCGGTCGAACAAATTGTGCCCGAAATCAAAGCCAACTACGACCTGAAAGTGTGCGCCTGCCTGGGACTGCTCAACCCGCAACAGGCCGACCGTTTGAAGGCCGCCGGCGTCGATCGCGTCAATCATAACCTGAATACCAGCGAAAAGTTTTACGCCGAAGTCTGCTCGACCCACACCTTCGCCGATCGTGTCGAGACGCTGAAGCATGTGCGCGACGCCGGCATGGAAATGTGCAGCGGCGGGATCATCGGGATGGGCGAACAGCCTTCCGATGTAGTCCAGATGGCGATCGAATTGCGGGATCTCGGCGTGCAGTCGATCCCGCTGAACTTCCTCAATTCGATCGAAGGGACGCCTCTGGAAAACCAGTCGGAACTGACGCCCCAGGACTGCCTGCGAACGCTGGCGATGTTCCGCCTGGTCAACCCCGATCGGGAACTGCGGATCGCCGGCGGCCGGGAAATCCATCTCCGCACGCTGCAGCCGTTAGCCCTCTATGCCGCCAACAGCATCTTTGTCGGCGACTACCTGACGACCAGCGGGCAGCCGCCCGAAGAAGACTACCGGATGATCGAAGACATGGGCTTTACGGTCACGCTGGCGGGCGAAGCCGCGCCCCAAGACGCCGGCTAGGCTCACTCAGAAGAACGCGGCGACCGGCAGGACAAAAATCTTGCCATCGCCCATCCGGCCGCTGCGGGCGACGTTGACGACCTTCTCCAGGACCTCCTCCATCCGCGTGTCGTCGACCCACAGGCTGATTTCGACCTTGGGGAGGAAGGCTTCCGAATATTCGCTGTTCTGGTACTTGTCGAGATAACTCTTCTGCCGGCCGAATCCTTTGACTTCCTTGACGTTGATCGCCTCGAGCGGCGCGCGACGCAGGCCCTCGAGCACCTGTTGGGCGAGATACGGCTTGACGATAGCGACGATCTGCTTCACGGCAACGGTCGGGATGCGAAAGGCCGGCGGGCGAAGGGCGAGCGAGCGGTTCCCATCATAGCGAAAACGGCGGTGGGGGGAATCGAGCCGCCGGGCCCTCGATCCGGCGAGGCCCTTCCGTTTTTGTGGGAACCGCCGCGCAGCCCCGCCGCGGTTCGGCTAAATTAGGCTTTGTCAGCACACCGAGGAATGGGTCGCGCAGCGAGTCCGCGATCTCGCTTTTCCCCCGCCGCGCAGCGGATCGCAGGGGAGTTCGACCCGCGGCGTCCGCGCTGCTGCCACCCTCACGTCCCGCCCCTCCTCCCTGCCAAATCCTTCCTGCGAGGCGTCGATCGATGCGACCGAAGCAAAATGCGTTCTCCAGCTCCGTCTTCCACCACCGACGGTTCCGGCGGCCCTCCACCGGCTTGACGCTCCGCGGTGGTGCGGGGATCGCCTTGGGAGGCGTGTTGCTCGCCCTGGCGACGGGCCCTGCGGCGGCGGCCGCGGAGCCTCCGGCGAAGCCAGCGGGTCCGTTCCAGGAGGCTTACTGGCCCGAGTTCCGCGGTCCCGACCGGGATGGTCATGCCGCCGCGTCGGCGGAGCCCCCGACCGAATGGTCCGAAACGTCGCACGTCGTCTGGAAACAATCGCGGGAGCAACAGGGTTGGTCCTCGCCGGTAGTGGCGGGCGGCACCGCTTGGTTCACCGAAGCGACCGCCGACGGCAAACAGATGTCGGTCGTCGCCTTGGCGGTCGCCAGCGGCGAGACGCTTTGGCAGCGCGTGCTGTTCGAGAACGCCACGGTCGATGAAAAACACTTGATGAACAGCTACGCCTCGCCCACCCCCGTCACCGATGGGAAACACCTGTGGGTGACCTTCGGGAGCTACGGAACGGCCTGCCTGGACGCCGCCAGCGGGGCGAGGATCTGGCAGCGTCGCGACCTTCCCTGCAACCACTGGCGAGGCCCCGGCAGCTCACCGATCCTGGTCGGCGATCAGCTGATCCTGCACTACGACGGCTTTGACTTCCAGTACGTCGTCGCCTTCGATGCGGCCACCGGCAAGACCCACTGGAAAGTCGATCGCGACATCGACTACGGCACCGATGACGGGGACGTGATGAAGGCCTATGCGACCCCGATTGTGATCGAGGTCGACGGCCAACAGCAGCTGATCAGCCCCACCAGCAAAGCGGTCTTGGCCTACGAGCCGGAAACCGGCGAAGAGATCTGGCGGTTCGAGTACAAGGAATTCTCGGCGACCGGGCAACCGAGCTACGACGGCGACCTGCTGTACGTGAACACCGGCTTTGGCAAAGCCCAGCTGATGGCGATCGACCCCCGCGGCACCGGCAACGTGACCGGTTCACACGTCCGCTGGGTCCAGGCCAAAACGATCGGTTCCAAATCGTCGCAACTGCTGGTCGGCGAGCGGATCTTCAATGTGCACGATCGGGGCGTCGCTTCGTGCCTGCGGACGCGTGACGGCGAGATGCTGTGGATGGAGCGGTTGGGAGGGGAATTCAGTGCCTCGCCGCTCTTCGCCGGCGGCCATGTCTACCTGTTTGACCACGACGGAACCGGCTACGTGCTCGAGCCGGCCGACGAGTTCCGCTTGGTCGCGGAAAACCAACTCGACGACGGCTGCATGGCCTCCCCCGTACCGCTCGGCCAGCACCTCCTGGTCCGCACTCGTACGGCGATTTACCTGCTCGGTCCGCCGCTCTGATCCGGCCCTCGGTTTGGCCTCGAAGATCCGCACGCAAGATCCCTGGTCCGTTGCAGTTACGACAAGGCGTTTCAGGGCGGAGGGTCGTTGTGAGCGGCCCTCCGATCGGCTAAAATTCCGGCACTCCAGGGAACGTCTTTTCCACACCCCCTGGAACCGCGAAAGAGGACCTTCCCTTGGCTTCAGACGGCAACGACAACGACCCCGAAAATGGCTCGGGCGGGTCGCAGGATGGCGACAATGGCAACGCTGCGCAGCACGGCACCGGGGCAAGTGGTCAGGGGGGCGCCGGGGCCATGCGGATGATCGATCTGCCGATCGAAGATGAGCTCCGCGATAGCTACCTGACGTACGCGATGAGCGTCATCGTCAGCCGGGCGTTGCCCGACGTCCGCGACGGCCTGAAGCCGAGTCAGCGGCGGATCTTGGTCGCCATGAACGACCTCAACCTCGGGCCGGGATCGCGGCGTGTCAAATGTGCCAAGATCTCCGGGGACACGTCGGGTAACTATCACCCGCACGGGGAAAGCGTGATCTACCCCACCCTGGTCCGGATGGCCCAGGAATGGAACATGCGGAGCCTGCTGATCGACAAACAGGGGAACTTCGGTTCGATCGCGGGGCTGCCGCCGGCGGCGATGCGGTATACCGAAGCGCGACTCAGCGCGGTCTCCTCGGCGATGCTCGAGGACCTGAAGCTCGATACGGTCGACTTCATCCCGACCTACGACGAAGCCCGCACCGAACCGACCGTCCTGCCCAGCAAGTTCCCTAACCTGTTGGTCAACGGCACCAGCGGGATCGCCGTCGGGATGGCCACCAGCATCCCCCCGCACAATCCGACCGAGGTTTGCGATGCCTTGATCAAGGTGTTGGAAAACCCCGACGTTTCGATCCCCGAGCTGATGCAAGTGATGCCGGGGCCCGACTTCCCGACCGGCGGGATCATCTGCGGCCGGGCGGCGATCCTCCGCGGCTACCAAACCGGGCGGAGCACGATCCAGGTCCGGGCGCGGACCCGCATCGAGGAGATGCCGGGCAACCGCTCGCGGATCGTCGTCACCGAAATCCCCTTCCAGCAGTACCGCGACCGCGTGATCGAAAAGATCGCCGCTTTGGTCAACGGCGACCGGATCAAAGGGATCTCGGCGATCCGCGACGAAAGCGACTTGAAGGAGCCGGTCCGGCTGGTGATCGAATTGAAACGGGACGCCGACCCGGAAGTCGTCCTGAATCAGCTCTACCAGTTCTCGCCGCTGCAAGATTCGTTCTCGCTGATCCTGCTGGCCCTGGTCGATGGCAAGCCGCGGGAACTGACCATCAAGGAGATGCTGCAGGAATTCATCCGGCACCGCGCGACGGTGATCCGCCGCCGCACCCAATTCCTGCTGAATCGCGCCCGCCGGCGGAAACACACCGTCGAAGGACTCCTGCTGGCCCTGGCCAACATCGACGAGATCATCCGCACGATCCGCGAAAGCCGCACGCAACCCGAAGCCAAAGAACGTTTGATGGGCATCGCCTGCCCGGCGGCGATGATGCAGCGGGCCCTCGGCGAAGACGGGTTCCAACAATTCCAGCAGGAACGGGGCGTCTCCGATTCCTACACCCTGACCAGTGTGCAAACCGACGCGATCCTGCGGATGACGCTCGGCCAGTTGGTCAATCTCGAACAGGAAAAACTCGGCAACGAACATACGCAGCTGCTCGCCGAGATCGTCGGTTACCTCGAAATCCTCGGCGACCAGCAGAAGATCTTCGACATCATCAAGGAAGACCTGGAAGAGATCAAACGCCGGTACGGGAACGCCCGCCGCACCGAAATCAGCCACGAAGAACTGGGCAACATCGACCTCGAGGACCTGATCCCCGAAGAGACGATGGTCGTCTCGATCAGTCATCGCGGTTACGTCAAACGGACCCCGGCGACGACCTACCGGGCTCAGCGGCGCGGCGGCAAGGGACTGCGGGGCGCCAAGACCGAAGACGAAGATCCGATCGAACACGTGTTCGTAGCCAGCACCCATGCCTACCTGCTGTTCTTCACGACCGCCGGCAAGGTCTACTGGCAGAAGGTGTATGATCTGCCTCAATTGGGCCGGGAAAGTCGCGGGCGCGCGATCGTCAACCTGCTGCAGCTGGCCGAAGGCGAACAGATCGCCCAATGCCTGGCGATCCGTGACTTCAATCAACCGGGTCACTACGTGATCATGTGCACCCGCAACGGCTTGGTCAAAAAGACGACGCTGGAAAGCTACAGCCGGCCCAAACGGGGTGGCATCATCGCGATCAAGCTCCGCGAAGACGATTGGCTGGTCGACGCCGTCGTGCTCGGCCCCGACGACGAAGTCGTGCTCTCGACCGCCAACGGGATGGCGATTCGCTTCCCCGAATCGGATGCCCGCGCGATGGGACGGAACACCTCCGGCGTCAAAGGGATCAACAAAAGCGACGATGACCAGGTGGTTGGCCTGGTGGTGGCCGATCCCGACGCCACGCTGCTGACGGTCTGCGAAAATGGCTACGGCAAGCGGACCTTCTTCGGGCCCAATGCGGCCAACGAGGCGGAGAAAGCGGACGACAGCGGCGAAGAAGAAACGAACTCCGGATCGGCCCGCTACCGGACGCAACGTCGCGGGGGCAAGGGCCTGCGGGATATCCGCACCAGCGAGCGCAACGGCAAGGTGATCGGCACCGTCCGTGTCCGCGATGATGACGAAATCTTGCTGATGACCGCCCGCGGCAAGATCCAGCGGCTGGCTGCCAACGAGATCAGCGTGATCGGCCGCAATACTCAGGGCGTCCGTCTGATGTCGGTCGGCGAGGAAGACAGCCTGATCGCCGTGGTCGGTGTCCCCACCGAAGAGGCCCTGACCGACGAGGTCGAAGCGGTCGAAGGCGACACGGCAGCGACGATCCGTCCGGAAAGCGGAGACGCCGACGCCCCCGAAGCGACCGAGCCGCCCGCCGAATAAGCGGACGGTCGCGCATCGATGAAGCCCGCGTAAGGTTCCCCGAGGGCGCTTTCGCGGGACCGCTGCCGGGAGACGGGCACGCCGCCCGCAGGATTGCCCGCCTGCCGGGCAGCACCGGAACGCGATTCCCTGCCGGCGGTTCGCTTGCACTGGCCCGCGCGGTGGGGGATCATCAGGGTCCGATCCACCACCGCTGCCCACCTTGCTGCTCTAGGAGCCTCTCCGATGCGGAATCTCACCCGGTTGCTCGTTGCGCTCACTCTCGGCTTGCTTCCCCACCTCGCCCTCGGCGGGGAGGATGCCGCTTCGCCCCCGTTCCGCGTGGGGGCCGCCGTCGTCAGCGTCACCCCGCCCGAACTGCCGGTCCTGGTCAACGGCGGGATGCTGACGCGGAGTGCCAAGCAGGTAAAGACGCGGGTCAACGCCCGGGCACTGGCCCTGGATGACGGTCGCGAACGGATTGCGATCGTGGTGGTCGATAGCTGCATGATGCCTCGTCCGCTGCTCGACGAGGCCAAAGCGATGGCGGCCGCACGGACCGAGATCGCCGCCGACCGGATCTTGATTTCCGCGACGCACACCCACACCGCGCCCTCCTGTATGGGAGCCTTGGGGACCGCTGCCGATCCGTCCTATGTCGATTATTTGAAGGAACAACTGGCCACGGCGGTAGCGGCCGCCGAAGCCAATCTGGAACCGGCCCTGGTCGGCTGGGGCAGCGGCCGCGCCGACCGCTTTACCGCGCTGCGGCGTTGGGTCCGTCGTCCCGATCGCGTCGAACTCGATCCCTTTGGGAACCGCACCGTGCGGGCCAACATGCACGCCGCCAACAACTGGGACGACGTGATCGGTCCCACGGGCCCCGAAGATCCCGAGCTCGCGATGATCTCCTTCCAGTCGCCCCAGGGTCGTCCGCTGGCCGTGCTGGCGAATTTCTCGATGCATTACTTCGGGGACCAACCCCTCAGCGCCGATTATTTTGGGCTCTTCGCCGAGGGATTGAAGGAGCGGTTGACGGACGCGGCAAAGGACCCCGCGGCCGCCCCCTTCGTCGGCATCATGTCCCATGGATGCAGCGGCGATATCTGGCGACGCGATTATGCCCTGCCCCCCGAGCAGCGTCCCGACCCGACGATCGAAGGCTTCGCCGAGGGCTTGCTGGAAATCGCCATGGAAACCTACCACGACATCGAGCATCGACAGCCCGAGGGATTGGCGATGGCCGAATCCCGGATGCGGCTGAACTACCGCTTGCCCGACCAACAACGCCTGGAATGGGCCCAACGGATCGTCGATGAGCTGCAAGGCGCGCCTCCCGAAACGACCACGGAAGTCTACGCCCGCGAACAATTGCTGCTGCAACAACGAGGCGACACCGAAGTCGTTACGCAAGGGATCCGGATCGGCGAGATCGGGATCGCCACGACGCCGAACGAGACATACGCGCTGACAGGCCTGAAGATCAAACACCAAAGCCCCCTGCCCCACACCATGGTGATCGAATTGGCCAACGGCGGCGACGGGTATATCCCTCCGCCCGAACAACATCGGTTGGGAGGCTATAACACCTGGGCCGCGCGCTCCGCCGGCCTGGAAGTGATGGCCGAACCGAAGATCGCCGAAGCCTGCCTGGGGTTACTCGAACAGGTCGCCGACACCCCTCGCCGGCCCTTTCGCCAAAGCTTCGGCCCGGTCGCCCAGGCCACGCTCGCAGCCCAGCCGGCCGTCTACTACCGGCTCGACGAGTTCGCCGGGCCGCGGGTCCGGGATGCCTCGCCCCACGCTCGCGATGCGATCTTGGAACCGGGCGCCCTCTTCTTCCTCGAAGGCCCCGCCTCCGACCGCTTCTGCCTGGATGGCGAAACCAATCGGGCCATCCATTTCGCCGAAGGGCGTTTGCGCACTCGGATCCCCCACCTCCCCAAGGCCTACACGGTCTCGCTGTGGTGTTGGAACGGGATGCCGCCGGAGGGTCGCGAGACGACCGGCTGGTTCCTTTCCCGCGACTTCGACCACGGGATCTCGCCCTGGGGAGAGCATCTTGGTCTCGGCGGCACCGCCACCCAGCCGGGTCGTTTGCTCTTCCAGCAAGGTGATCCCGCGCGGGGGGGATCGCTGCACGTCGGGAACACGGCGATCGAGCGGTGGAGCTGGAACCACGTCACGCTCGTCCGCACCGCCGACCGCGTCCGCGTCTTCCTGAATCACAACCGGGAGCCCGAAATCGACGTCCTGCTGCCGGCGAAGTTTCCGGCCGCGATGTCGGAGCTCTTTTTCGGCGGCCGGAGCGACCAGCAGGCGAATTGGGAAGGGAAACTCGACGAAATCGCGGTCTTTACCAAACCGATTGTCCCGGGGGGGCCGACCGGCGGGTCCTCAGAAACCGCGGCCCCGGCCCGCTAGGCCCTGCCCGAAAACCACCCCTCATCCTGTCCTTCTCCCCCGCGATCCGCTGCGCGGCGGGGGAGCAGGGACGTAGCGGAGTCGCTACGCGACCAGTTTTCTGGTTTTCGGACAGAGCCCAGCCGAAGACCGTCCGGTCGGAAACGACTTGCCGATCGGCCACAATCAAGGCGGATCACCGCACCATTGGGCCGCTCCGAACGTAGGACGGAAAGGTTTTCGCGCTTGCCGCAGAATGCCTGCTTTCTTAGGATTGACACGGTGGAAGGAGGCAGAAACGCCGTTGGCTAAGCTCGGATGGCGATTCTCCTTCCCCCTGCGTCGCCCCGCTGCGTCGCGAATTTTTTCCTTTCACTCTGGACTGATTGCATGCGAATCACGGCTGACCACAAGCTGCGTCGATTTCAGCCTTTCATCATCTTCGGGATCCTGCTCGGGTTGACCTTTTCGGTGGTTCCGGCGAGCGCGGCCGAGGAGAACCCGGAGGCCCCCGCGAAAGCGACTGCCGAGCTGCAAGGGCCTTCCCAAACCGATCGCGTGGTGGCTCAACTGGTCGGGGCCTTGCTGCCGCGGCGACACATTTCGGGCGACAAGCTGAACGACGAACTCAGCCAACGCGCCCTGCGGCTTTACTTGAAGACCCTCGACCCGCTGAAGCTGTACTTCTACCAGTCCGACTTCGAAGCGTTTTCTAAGTACGAAACCGAGCTGGACGATCTGGTGCGTCGGGGCGATATCTCGGTCGCCTACACCATCTTTGATCGGTTTCTGGATCGCGTCGAAGAACGCGTGGCGACCGCCAACGAATTGATCGATCAGGACTTCGACTTCACCCGCGACGAATCGATCGTGATCGATGCCGACGCCGCCCGCTACGCCCTCGACGCCGACGAAGCCCGCGACCGCTGGCGGCGGCAGATCAAATTCAACCTGCTCGACCTGAAGGACGAAGACAAGACGGGGAAAGAGGCCCGCGACCAGCTGCGGCGGCGCTACAACCGCACGGCCCGCCGCTGGGAACAGATCGACAGCGATGACCTGCTGGAACTGTTCCTCTCTTCGGTCACAACCTCCTACGACCCCCACACCACCTACCTGTCGCCGGGCTCGCTGGACGATTTCCAGATCATGATGCGGCTCAACCTGGAAGGGATCGGAGCCGCCCTCCGTGAAAAAGACGGCTACACGGTTGTCACCAACGTGATCCCCGGCGGCGCCGCCGACAAGCACGGCAAGCTGCAAGAGAACGACCAGATCGTCAGCGTGGGCCAAGGTGAAGAAGGCGCGATGGTCGACATCGTCGAAATGCCGCTGAAACAGGTCGTGCAACTGATCCGCGGCCAGGCCGGCACGATTGTTCGGTTGGGCGTTCGTCCCAAAGGGGTGGGCGACCGCGAAATCTACCAGATCGAACGCGCCCGAGTGGAACTCGAAGATAGCGCCGCGCGGGGCGACGTGATCCAACATCAAAACCCCGGCAAACAGGCCGCCACCAACGTGGGCTACATCAACCTGCCCAGCTTCTACATGGACATGGACGGGGCCCGCAACAACGAACGGAATTATCGCAGCAGCACCCGTGACGTCCGCAACATCCTGGAAGATTTCAAAACGCAGGACGTCGACTGCGTCGTGCTCGACCTGAGCAAAAACGGCGGCGGCAGCTTGACCGAAGCGATCAATCTGACCGGCCTGTTCATCGATCAAGGGCCGGTGGTGCAGGTCAAGAACAGCGACGGGACGGTGCAAGCCTATCCCGACGAAGAAGCGGGCGTCGCCTGGGATGGTCCGCTCGTCGTGATGACCAGCCAGTTCAGTGCCAGCGCTAGCGAAATCCTCGCCGGGGCGATCCAAGATTATCGCCGCGGACTGATCGTCGGCGACCCCAAGACGCACGGCAAGGGGACGGTGCAGACGCTGATGGACCTGGGACGTGAGCTGTTCGGAAATGACCGCAACAACTATGGGGCGCTCAAAGTCACGCTCCAGCAGTTCTACTTACCGGATGGCGAGAGCACCCAGAAGGAGGGCGTGGCGGCCGACGTGATCCTCCCCTCGCTCAGTACCCACATGGACGTCGGCGAGGGCGATCTGGAATACGCGCTCGAACACGATCGCGTCCCCAAAACCGACCATCGTCTGTACAACATGGTCCCTGCCGACGTGCTGGGCGTCGTCCGGGCCCAGGCAAAGGAAAGGGTTGCGGAGAACAAAGAGTTTCTCGACCTGCAGCGGCGCATCGAATCGTACCGGCAGCAGAAGGAAGCGAAATTCATCTCCCTCAACGAGGAAGAGTTCTTCGCCCGCCGCAAAGAGCTCGATGCCCAGCAAGCCGAAGAAGATCAAGCGATCGACCAGCAGACCCCGGACGACGAAGTCTACCGTGATTACTTCTACAACAACGAAGTCCTGAACATCGCGGACGACTACACCGAAGGTTTGCAGCAACAGAACCTGGCCCGAGCGGGCTAGGCTTTGTCAGAAGACCGCGTGCCCGCCTCGCTGCGGACCTGGTGAAACGAAGCCACCCGGCGGTCCCCGCCGGGTTTTTTCGTGCGCTGCGGACTCCTCGCTGGAAAATCCTCGCTGGGGCCGCTCGGGCAGCCGAGGAAGGGAGCGGCTGCTGGCCTCGCGGGCCTCGCGGCCCGCGGAGCCAACGGAGCGGCCTCCCTTCGGCGGATGCCAGATGGGTCAGCCGGGATAATCTTCCAACATCCGCTTCGGGTAACTCCCCGTCGCACAGGCCTTCTCGTAGATCCCGGCGGGGATGTCGCCGGTCAGCCCCAGGGCGGCGGTGACGTTGAGCGCCAGGAGAGCGACCATGTCGTCTTCGGTCTCAGCCAGGACGGCGATCAAGGCGTCGCGGCCCGCGGCGACCGCCCCCTGATGAACGAGCGCTTCGGCGGCGGCAATCCGCACCACCGAAGCGGAATCGCGAAGGGACTCCTGCAGCTCGCCGGCCAGCGGTTGGGCGTCGTCTCCAAGGATCGTGCAGCCGACGGCGCCCCAGTAGCGAATCACCGGATGGTCGGCTTGCAGCGCCGCCCGCAGATCGGGCAAGGCCTGCGGATCTCCCTCGGTTGCGGTCAAAGCGAGCTGCAACACCTGCTCGTAAGGAAACGACTCGTCTTGCACGTAGTCATAGACCGTGCCCTCGTTCGACAGTTTGTCGTACATCGCTTCGGGGACGAGCCCCGTGTCGCGAATCTCCCGCATTTTTTCTAACAGCGCCTGCCGCATCGCATTGCGTTGTTCGGCGTACGCCGGATCATCGGCTAGGTTGTTGACTTCCCAGGGATCCTGTTCGAGATCGTAGAACTCTTCGGCCGGTTGCGGCGTCTTCCAAAAGGAAGCCTGCTCCGGAGTCAGTTTGCCGGCCTGCCGCAGCGCATCGAAAGCTCGCCAGCCGGCCTGTCCGTGGGGATAACCGGCCAGGATGCCGCGATGGCGGTGGGGTGCGAAATTTCGGATGTAGCGATACCGCCCATCGGCCATCGCGCGGACAAACCGGAGCATCCGCGCATCAAACCGCTGTCCATACAAAAAGATGTAAGGCTCGGCGGCGCGACGTCCTTCGCCCAGGAAGGCCCGTCCCTGCATCCTGGCGGGCACTTCGATCCCGGCGAGACTGAGGGCCGTCGGCGGCAGATCGATAAAACTGACCAGCCGATCGCTGGTCGAACCGGGAGCGTCCGCGGCGAGATGCGCCCATTTCTCCGGCAGATGGACGATCATCGGGACGTGGGTTCCCGTGTCGTAGATGTACCGCTTCGCGCGGGGGAGGATGCCGCCGTGATCGGCGTAGTAGATCACGATCGTATCCTCCCGCAGCCCCGCCTCGTCCAGCTCGTCCAGCCATTCACCCACCTGCTGATCCATCGCGGTGATCACATCGGTGTAGGTCACCCAGTCCTCACGGATCTCCGGGGTATCCGGCAGGTAGGGAGGCAGCTGGGCCTGGGAGGGATCGAGCCGGGGCGTTTCCGGGATCAGCCCCCGCTGGCGATAGTTCGCCGTTTTCGACGGGAACAGGCTGCTTTCATGGCTGATCGTCGTATTGAAGACCGCGAAAAACGGTTGTCCTTCGCCTCGGTTCTTCCAGTGCGCCCGCCCGTTGCATTCATCCCAGTGACGACGGTCGTCGGTGGCGAAGTTGTAATCGGTCTTGGAGCGATTGACGCAGTAATAGCCTGCCTCGCGAAGCGGTGCGACGTAGGTGCCGAACCGCTCCGGAATCGGGTATCGGCTCCGCATGTTCTGCGTTCCCATGCCGCACGCATACCGCCCGGTGATCAGCGTAAAGCGGGCGACCGCACAAACCGCTGTGTTGGCATACGCATGGCGGTAACGGACGCCTTCGTCGGCCAATCGGTCGAGATTCGGCGTGCGGGCGAGTTCGTTGCCGTAGCAACCCAGCCAATGGTGACTGTTGTCTTCGCTGGTCACCCACAAGATGTTTGGTCGATCCTGCCCCCAGGCCGTGCCGCTCCAGTTCGGAGCGAACAGGCACAGCGCCAGCAGGCACGGGGCAAGCAGGCAGGGGGCAAGCCGGCAGGGGGCAAGCCGATGTTGGGAAAAGAGATGCTTCATGATGTCTCTCGGCGAAACCTTCAAAGGTGGCCGATCGGCACTTCGGGCAGGCGGAGACATCGCACGCACACGTTCTAAGACAGTGCGTTCCAGGACGCTGGGTTCCAGCGGACGAGGCCCAGCATGTCCGCTTCCGAATCGGCGGGGGATGGGGAAACTGCATTGGCCCCAAGCGAATGCTCAGGACGCTCCATTCTATCCGACCGGCGGACGACGCGCAGCAGCCTCGCGCGGGCCCCCGCCGCCTCTGGCAGGCCCCCCAGCCCCGCTGACCGCCGCGGGGCCGGCGGCATCGGGGCCGGCGAAGCGTGCCGGCTCAAGAGACGCCGGTGGGCTTTTCCTTCGTCCGATACATCTCCCGGAACGGGAGCTGGATCCCGCCGTCGATGGTGACGGTGCTGCCGGTGATGTAGGCGTTCTGCGGATCGCAGAGGAAGACGACCCCGCGGCCGATTTCACTCGGCTCCCCCAACCGTCCCAGCGGCAATCCGGCCGCTTGCGATTCGAGCGTCTCTTCGGAGAAAAATTTCCGCTCGCCCGGCGTGTCGGTCCAACCGGGGTGCACGATGTTGACGCGAATCCCATGCTCGGCCAATTCGACCGCGGCCGTGCGAGCCATCTGATCGATCCCCGCTTTGGCCATGTTGTAGGCCATCGCACCGGGGATCGCCAAATGCGCGTGCGGACTACTGATCACGACGAGATTTCCCCCTTCGCCCCGCTCGATCATCCGCAGCGCCGCCTGACGGGTGAGGTAGAAAGCCCCCCACATGCTGACATCGATGGTCTGGCGAAATCCGTCCAAGTCCGCTTTGTAAAACAATTCGCGGTCGCTGTAGGCCGCATTGGAAACGACGATATCGAGGCAGCCCAGCTCCTCGACCGCGCGATCCACCAGGGCCTCGGCTTCCTGCTGGACCGCCATGTCGGCTTGCAGGGCGACCGCCTTGACGCCCTCTTGCCGGCAGAGGTGGCAGACTTCCTCCGCCTCCTCCGGGTGGCTGCGGTAATTGATTGCCACGTGGGCCCCCGCCTTGGCGAGCTCCAAGGCGATCCCCCGACCGATTCCTCGCGAGGCTCCTGTAATCAGAGCCGTCATCTCTTTCAGAGACCCCATCGTTACCTACTTTCGTTGTCACTGGCAAACATCACGCTACCGTTGTACGCGTTTCTGGGCGGCGATCAACCGCTTGCGCTGTCCGCGGCCGGCTCGGCATGGGGGGCGGCGGCTTCCGACGGGCCGTCCGCCGACAAAGCGGCAGCGGCTTTCGCCTCGCGGGCCGTCTGCTCTCGCAAACGAACTTGCAGCTGCCAGGCATCGATCACCCAGTTCACCGCCAACAGCGTGAAACAGATCGCCGCCAACAATTGCCAGCCGAACTGAAACTGGCTGTAGTAAAGCATCACGCAGGAGGCCAGCGTGCTCCCCCCGGCTTGCGCGAATTTGCGGATCACCGAGCTATGCGTTTGCCGCCGGACGCTGCTCATGATCGCCGTGCGGGCCGAGGAGTTGGCCAGTTCTCGCATCGCCTCCAAGTTCTGCGACCGTTCCGGGGCTTGGGAACGGGGCACGTACGGCGTGTTCGCGTCGAGGGGCTCTTGCGAGGCGGGCTCCGGGCTCGCTGAAGTCACCGTTTCAACGGGCGCGGCCGGTGGCGGGGAGAAGGCGTTTGACTCTTCGCCGCGACCGCCCTGAACCCGCTGCAGCAAACGGTTCATGTAGTCCTCGATCGAATCGTCCTCCTCATCGCCGGCCGGCGCGCCTCCGGCAACATTCGCGGAAGCCTCTTCGCCGCGCGCCGTCACCCCTTCCTCGATTCCCCGCCACGATTCGCCAGTCTCCTCCTCGGTCGAGGCCACCGGCGGCTCGCTCCCCAAGCCGTCCGCCGCATCCGGCGAAGCTTCCGTGGATCCTTGCCAAGCGAACGGCGGCTGTTCCTCGTGTTCCCCGCCGGAGACCTCGTGTTCCCCGCCGGAGACCCCTTGTTCCTCCTCGGAGACCCCGCGGTCGGCATCGCCCCAGGTGCGGAAGGCGGCGAGCTCCTCCGAGGCATTCCACGGCGCCGATCCTTCCCAAAGCTGCGAAGCAGTGAATTCGGGGACTTCTTGCACCTCCGCTTCCGGCGACAACGCCGTCGACTCGCCTGCTTCCTCACCCCAAGCAGCCGGCACATCCGCGGCCGCTTCGTCGGGCGTGGGTTCCGCACCCGGCGCATCGTTCAGACGCCGCAGCAGCTCACTGGCCAGCGAGCCGACGGCAATCGAATCGTCGCTGGCAAGATCCGTTCCGGGTGCGGACGGCACCTGCCGCTCGTCGATCGGTTCGGAAACTGCCTGCTGGTCCGCTTCGACGGCAGTCGGTGGCATCTCTCCCCATCCGAAGCGTGCCTCCGCATCCTCGTCGCGGGCCGGCTCTTCCGGAGCTTCCGGCGCTGGGGGGGCTTCCGGGGCTGGGGGAGCGTCATAGGTTGGCCAACCGCTGTCGGGCGACTCCTCGCCCTCGGCCCGCAGCCCCGTTTCGGTCGACTCCGCCGCCCCCGCTGCGGCGGTCTCGGTTTCGCTCGTGTCGCGGACGTCGGGCATCGCCGGCGATTCCGTGATCCGCGGTGGCTGCGTTTGCTCCGCAAGATCGCTGGCGGACGAACCGCCCGCCGCGTCGTCCGCCGCCGCCGAGGCATCTTGCTCCGTTTCTCCCCCCTCTTCGGGGAACCCGCCGAGCGGGCCCGGCGTCGACTCCGCGGGCTCGTCGGATGCTTCCGCCGGAGGCGTCTCCGGAAGCGGTCCGGCCCCTGGCGATTCTCCGGGGGCGACCGCTTGCAACGCCCGCAATTGCTGTTCGGTCGCTTCGAGTTGCTGGCGGATCGCTTGCCATTCGTCTTGGCTGGGGCGCTTGTTTGCTTCGGCTTCCGCCTCAGCAAGCGCCTCACGCGTCTCGTTCAGGCTCGCCTGCAAGTGTCCGGCGTTCTCGTCACTGCGCGTCAACTCGCTCGACGCGTTCGCCAATTCCAGGCTGATCCGTTCGACGGCCGCGCACAGTTCGGCCGATTCCGCTTCCCAGCTTTCCCGGTCGGCTTGGCGTTGCGTTTCTCCCTCCTGTACCGCCTGTTCCAAGCGGGCGACCGAATCACAGGCCGCTTGGCACTCGCCCCGCAACCGTTCGGCCTCTTGGCGGGATTCGGCCACCGCCGTTTCCAAGCCGCTGACCTGCCGGCGGAGGTCGTCGATCACCGTTTCCTTGGCTGCCAACGCCTCGCGATGCTGTTCGGCCAGGGCCACCGCCGAATCCCGTTCCAGCGTCCGTTGACGCAGCTGTTCGGTAATTTGATCGCGTTGTTGGGACACGTTCTGGCAGGCCGATTCGGCCCGCTGCAATTGAACACTCAGCTCTTCACAACGGCGGTTGAACGCATCCACCTTTTGCAAGGCTTCCTCTCGCTGACGCTGCAGTTCCCGCACGCGCTGTTCGGCTTGCTCGCATTCGGAGCGGGCGGTGTACAGCTGGACGGTCGCATCATGCAACGACGAAGAGATTTCCGAGCGGTCGCGACGGGCGGCATCGAGTTCGCTGATCAGCTGCTGCGATGTATCCGCCAGCTTTTGCAGTTCGGCGTGGGCTTGTTTGCGATCCTCGCGGACCCGATCGAGCTCTTCTTTGTATTGCCAACCCGTTTCCGAGGCCCGCCGCAGCTGCTCGCCTAGATCGGCCACTTGCTGCCGCATGGTCGAGATCGCGCGATTGGCCGACGCGGCTTCTTGCTGGGTCTCGGCAAACCGCCGCAGCACCGCTTCCATCTCCCCGCGCTCGGCGGCGGGGCGTTCATTTGTCTCGGAGGGGAGAGCCCGCCCCGCCTCATCGACGGAGCCTGCTGAGGGGGGCGGAGCATCCGCCTCCCGGCGAGCGGAAGCGGGCTCCTCGGAGAGCGCCCGCTGGATCGCATCGAGCGTCCGCTCCGACCGCGCGACCGAAGGATCGCCGCCGCGTGCCGCCTCGTCTGAAATCCATCGCATCCCGTCGGCAAAAGAAAGCCGTGGCCCCCGCGGCGTCGTTTCGCCGTCGCGGCGGACTTGCCGTTCGCGCTCTTCGTCCGACGCGGAGCTCTTCCCCGCCCCGCCTGCCTGCGGATCCGCTTCCACGGTTCCCACAAATTCAAACTGATAATCGCCCAAGAAGAACTGATCGCCGACGTGGAGCACGCTCTCTTGAACCGCTCGACCATTGACCACCAGCGGGACCGCGGTCGCTCGTAGGGAAAGCGTCTCGCCGTCGTCCTGAAATTCGCGCTGCAGGATTGCGTGGACCGGCAAGAGTGCCGGGTCTTCCAGGCAGATTGTCGCCTCGGATCCCCGTCCCAAGGTGTACCGGTCAGCCGCCAGCCGCAGGCGGCGAATCGGCGTTCCCGGCCGCGAGACCCGAAATTCGAGCCGGCGTGACGACTGTTTCGCTGCTGATTGCTGGTTTGCTTGCTGATCCATCGTTACCGATCACCTCGTTGCGCTGCCGCCTAAAACGGTCCTCTGTCTTGCGAATATCGGACGGAGTCCGCCCAGATCCTTGCGAAAACGCTGAAAGAGGGCCGAGGGAAGCCAACGGGCCGGCCGGCTGCGCAAATGCGCGGGATAGGCAATCTATGGGCCTCAGAACAGACGCCCCGAAAGGAGGGGTTTTGCGTGTCGGGGCGGATTCGCGGGCCGCCCGCCGCGGGGGAGCGAGTCGCACCGCGGGTCCACCGCGTCCCCGCCAGCCCGCTCGCACAAATGTCCTGCTCGCTCGATCAGCGAAATCCCGCTATCCTCGACGCTCAGCACGAACCCCTAGCCCGCTCGCACAAATGTCCTGCTCGCTCGACCAGGGAAATGCCGCCACCCTCGACGCTCAGCACGAACCCCTAAAACCCTTACAGGAAACAGTTTACAACCCTCGCACCGGAGGCATTGGAGGATTTGTCCGAGGTCTCGGCGGGCCCCCGTTGCCACAAGAGCTATATTGAAACAGAAGTTCTCGGA
Source organism: uncultured Pirellulaceae bacterium (assembly GCA_964400585.1). Lineage (GTDB taxonomy): Bacteria > Planctomycetota > Planctomycetia > Pirellulales > Pirellulaceae > CAYNVI01. The sequence continues at coordinate 23,346 of CAYNVI010000008.1, forward strand.
AATTACGGGTGCGAGCTGGCGCGGGTGAGAATCGACGCCCCCAACCACCCCTTAACGGAACGCCTGCTACCCTCAGGATGCTCTCAGCCCC
>CAYNVI010000009.1:0-10289 GCA_964400585.1 uncultured Pirellulaceae bacterium
GGCCGAGGCGAGTTGCCGCTGTAAGCCCGGGTCGCCGCCGAGTTCGGCGAGCGAATCTCCCGAGGCGAAATCCCACAACCGATTAGTCCCATCGGCCGCCGCGGTGACGACCCGCTGAGGGGAGCCCCCCGTCACCACTGCGGTCAAAGGAGCGCCGTGGTCGAGCGTCCGCAGCACCTGCCCGCCGGCAAGATCCAGCAGGATCGCTTGGCCCGCATCGCGGGCGATGACGAGCGTGCTGGGGTCGGTGATGAACGTGATGTCGCGGGCATCCTTGGTCTCCAGCAAGGCCTTCACGGCGGGATTGGAGCCTGCATCGGTCTGAGCAACCAGCTTCATCGACGAGCCCTGGTCCTGGGGACCCTCTTCGCCGCTCGCGGCGGTGACGGTCCAGAGGTGCAGCTGCCCATGGACGTCGGCCAGGACGACGTGCGATCCTTGGGCGGAGACGGCGAAGTGGGCCGGTGTCTTGTTGGTTTCGAGGCGTGCTAAGCGTTGGCCGCTGCTCGGTTCCCAAACGACCAGGGTGCCGGCGTCGTCGACGCTGTAGAGGCGATCCAGATCGCCCGCCCAGACCAGACCGCGCACCGTGGCGGCGTGCCCTTGCAGCGTTTGCAGCAGCGCCGGTTCGGAAGCGTTCCAAACTTCGATATCCCCGATCGCGTTGACCAGGGCGACGCGGCTTCCGTCGGCCTGGGCGGCGACCAGCCCGGCGGCATTGGCAAAGGGGCTGTCCTGGGTGGCGCGTTGGCCGTCGGCCCGTTCCCAGAGACGGACCGTGCGATAGCCGCCGGTGGCGATCGTTTTGCCATCGGGGGCGAAGGCGATCGATTGCACGATGTCCCGTCCGGCGACGGCGCGTGCGGCCGTCGACAATGCTGGATCGACCAACTGGCTGAGCGGTTCCATGGTGGCCGCATCGTAGATCACGACCTGGTTCGCTTTGCCGCTGGCGACGAAGCGGCCGCTGGGCGAGGAGGCGAGGGCGTAGACCGGTTGCAGGTCTGGGGGAATCGTTTGCCACTGAATCGCTTCGCCGTTTTCCGCTCCGCCTCCCGGCGCGCCCTGTTGAATCCAAAGTTGCAGCAAGGCGAGCTCCTCCGGGGTCAGCGGTTCGGCCCCGACACCGTTGCCTTCCGGCGGCATCAACGGCTCCTCACGACCCGTCGCACGGACGAACACATAGCTCTCGTCGACTTCGTGCGGCACGATGCCGGCTCCCCCGTCGCCTCCTTCGATCAAGGCGGCGTACGTTTCCAGGTTCAGTCCCCCTTCGGCTTCGTTGCGATGATGGCACGCCAAGCAATTGCGTTTCAAGATCGGCACGATCTCTTTGGCAAAGTCGACCGGTTCGGCGCGATCGAGTCGAGCCGGTTCGATCGGCAAGTCTTGTCCTCGCACGAAGCCCGGCATGACGAGCAGGCCGCCACAGGCGAGCAACAGCAAGCGAGCGCTCGCGGCCAGGCCGCGAGGCGAGGCGAGGGGAAGGGAGGGGCCGGCGGACCGCAAAGATAAAATCAGGCTCATGGCGAGACGACTCGGAGGGTCGTGTGGTTGGAAGGGAGGAACAACGTCAGGTTTTGAGGTTTTCCGGACGGCTGGGCCGCCTTGATCTGTTCGTCTGCCAGCTTCAGCGCCGCATCGATCTCGGCGCGCTCGGCGTCGGAAGCGGCCTGCTCCCGTTTGGCTTGAAGCATCGATCGGTAGTCCTGGGCCCGCTGCAGACGCTGCGGATTCGGCGTCCATTTGACAGGGGTTTCCACTTGGACCCAGCACGTATAGGTCCCGGGCGAGACTTTCCCGTCAATTTTCAGTTCCAAGCTGCCTTCGGTTTGCTTCGCGGCGATCTGGCCTTCGCCCGCTGTGATCCCGGGCGGTAGATCCTGGGGGCGGAACGTGCAGACTCCCTGGCCCTCCTTGCGGCGGGTCAAACGGACCGGCACCTTCACGGTGGTTCCCGCTTGGACTTCCAGCGGTTCGCCCACCGGATCGGGGCCCAAGGCGACCGTGACCGGTGCCACATCTTGCGGCGAAAGCGATAGCGCCAATTCCGTGCAGAGGCGGGCTCGGACAAAGGGACGCGTCGCGCTTTTGCCCCACTGGATCGTCGCCGGAACCGCTTCGCCGGATGCCTTGGCATCCTCCAGCCCCCGGCCCATCACGCGAACCGCTCCCACCCATGGCTCGATCGTTTCGTCGATCCCGATATTCAAATGGGCGATCGACTGGTTGGCAGGCAGGACGACCGGTGCCGCCTGCGTCCCGGCAGGCAAGCCTTCGATTCGCAATTCGATCGGCCCCTTCCAGCCGTCGCGTCGGACCGCGAGCAGACGCAGCGAGAGGGCCCCGCCTGCGACTCCGTGCACGCCGTGGGGCTTGGTCTGGTTGATGTCTTTGTGGAGGAACGCCGGGTAGGCGAGCAGATCGAAACGCGGGTGGGCGGGGCGGACTTCCAATAAAAAAAACTGTTCGGCCGCCAAAGCGTCGCCGCGATCGAGATCGTCCAAGGTGATGCGGTAGCTGCCCGTCTCCGGAGCCACAAAGCGGAGGGCGGGGTCGGTCGAGGTGAGCTGGATCGCGCCGTCGTCGACCGCTTGGCTGTCGTCGGCCACGGCGACCTGCTGCCAGCGTTCCGGCTCCTCCGCCGCGGAGACCAACCGATCGATCGTCATCCGGATGTCGGTCGGTTGCCCCAACTGTTGGGAAAAGACGGCGATCGACCAGGGGGTTCCTTTGGTGGGCTCCCAGCGAAAGGCATGGCTCTCGGTCGCCGGCGAGGGACTGGCGACAAACCGGCCGGCAATCCGGCATGGCGGTTCGATCGGCAAGGGGGCCGATCCAGAGGATGCGGGCGTTTTCGACCAAGTGATCGGCGGCGAGTCGGAATCGGTTGGCGGCAGACCGAAGGCGGCGGGCGCATCGAAACGCGCGACGCCGCCGGCGCGGTTCCCCGAATCCAGGGAGAACGCTTGCCCGATCACCGCAGCCCCTGCCGGCGGCTCCGCCGTGGGTGCTGGCAAGGGATCGCACGTCAATTGGTAGGGGAATTCCTGCCCGCCCCGATAAAGAAAATCCCGCACCTCCAACACGTATTCCGTTTGCCCCTCGGCAGGAACTTGCAAGGTCGGGTCGGTCCCGTCCGCTCCCCGGCTTTCTCGAACCGTGTTGCCTGCCGCATCGAGCAGACGGAGTTGGCCGATCATCCGCGAATCGATCCCCTGGGCCGTCAGGCGGATTTGCTGGGGGGTGCCGGGTTCGACCTGGAGCTGGAAGTAGTCGATCGCGGCGGGAGTCACCTGGGCCATCAGCAACTGGTCAGCCGGGAAAGGAGTGGGATGGGCGAAGTCGTGGCTGACGGTCGCCAATGCCAGGCAGGGGCGATCGACGATCCGCAGGATGCGGGGGTTGGAAATCCCGTGGCGTCCCACGGCGCGGACTTCGCAGCGTCCCGGCTCGATCGTCTCCGGGACCTGCACGCGGAAATGGCCCGCTGCGACGCGCGGCTCCTCGCTGAACGGCAGGGGAGGCTGAGTGAGCGGTGCGGCGTTGATGGCAGGATCCGAAAATCGCAGGGAACGGATTTCCTCGGTGCGTGTCCCGGCCACGACCTGCCACTCGATTTCGCTGCCGCGCTGCACCGCGGTCGGCGCGATGGCCGTGATCTCGATGCTGGGCAGCTGAGCCACCGCCGCGGAGGAGGCGAGCAGGCTGCCGGCGAGTACGCCCCCGATGAACGATCGGCCGCAGGCGATCAGGGCCTGCAACGGCCAGCAAGCAACCACGCGGAGGATCTGCACAGAGCAATCGCCTTCGTTACGAATCAACAAACAACCGCAGGAAAGGAAAAAACGCGACAACACCCGCGTGAAAAAGGCTGCGATCGTGCGCGCCGTTACCGCGAACGGGTGGGGGGAGGGAGGACTTGAGGAGTCGTTTCGCGACCATCTCGGTCATATGAGCGGTTTCCGCGCTAGCCGCCGGCCCGTCGCGGAAAGGCTTTTCAGTGTCGGCTTTTCAGTGGTTGAACAAAAACTCCTTCGAGTTCACCAGCGACCAGATCAAATCCTCGTAGGCCTCGCGGCGGTGTCCGCGTTCGCTCAGGTAGCCCAAGGTCGATTTTAATTCGCCGTCGCTCGGCTGCCGGCAAAAAGCCACGCGGTAAAGTTCGCGGACGCGATCGGCTGGCGACAATTGCTCCGCTGCGGCCAAGCGGGCGGCACGTCCCCGCTCGCTGGACAGCTTGGTTTGCATCTGCTCGCTGTTGAGCAGATGGAGGCTTTGGGCCAAGGTCGCCTCTTGCGATCGTTCGCATTCGCAGGCGGTGGAGGCATTGGGTCGACCGAAGGCGGTGAGGAAGTACGAATCGAACCCGGTATCGGGGAGTGCGACCGCCCGTGTCCCGGCCGGCATCCCGGCGAACGAGGTGGTCGTCTCGGTCATCCGATCGACCGCATCGAGGAGGACTTCGGCGGGCAGACGCTTGGGATAGAACCGGGAATAACAGCGGCGATCGCCGAGGTTGTCGGGCAGCGGCTGGCTGCTCCGCTGGTACGCTTGGGATTGGCAGATCAGTCGGATGAGGAACTTCAGGTCGTAATCGGAGGCGGCAAAGGCTTCAGCCATCCCCGCGAGCAGTTCCGGATTCGAGGGAGGATTGGTGACGCGCAAATCGTCTTCGGGTTCGACCAGCCCCCGTCCCAGGAAGTGCTTCCAGTAGCGATTGACCAGCGATTTGGCGAAGAACGGATTGTCCTTTTGCACCATCCAGTCGGCCAAGGGAACGCGGGGATCTTGGCGGAGGGCGATTTGCGCGGGCTCGCTATCGAGGCCCGCCGGCGGCAGCGAGGCTCCCGTTTTCGGATGCTTCGCGCGGGCCTTGCCAAGGTTCGCCACGAACCGCGGTTCGTTAGGGTTGCCCGCCGACTTTTTTGCGACCAGCGAGAAGAACGCCGCCATTTGGGTGTAATCCCCCTGGCTCCATTTTTCATAAGGATGGTGATGACAGCGGGCGCACTGGATCCGTTGTCCCAGAAACAGCTGGGCGGCGTCTTCGATCCGCTGATTGGTGTCGGGGACCTGGTCATACCAGGCGACGGCGGGGTTGCTGGCGACCGAACCGGAGGCGGTCATCAATTCACGCACGAATACATCGTAGGGCGTGTTTTCTCGCAAGCTGTCACGGATCCACTGGTAGAACGCCAGGTTGGCGAATTGCAGCGGCCCGCCCTCTCGCTGGTTCCGGAGGATCGCGCTCCACTTGTTGGCGAAGTACTCGGCATAGTCGTCGGTCGCCAGCAAACGTTCGATCCAAGCCGATCGGCGGCGATCTGCCGGGATCGCTTCGTACTCGGAGATCTCCTCCAGGGTCGGTAGCCGTCCGGTCAAATCGAGCGTCAGGCGGCGGAGGAACGTGGCGTCGTCGCAGGGGCCGGAGGGCGGGATCCGCAGCGACCGCAGTTTGTCGAAGACCGCTTGGTCGACCAGGTTATGCGGGGCGGGCCACGTCTCGGGATGCCACCGTTCGGCCGGTGTCTCTTGCGGGATATCGGCCAGGAAGACCGTGACATGCCCTTGGTAACGGGCCATCACTGCCACGTCGCCAACCAGATCTTTGATCGTCACCAAACCGCTGGGGGCAACGGTGGCCATCGAGGGATCGTTCGGTTCGTAGACGGCCGCCCGCGTGATGTCTTCTTGCGACCCGTCGGAGTAGGTGGCGATCACCGACAACTGCTGAGCGGCTTGCGGCTGCAGTTGACGCTGCTTGGGGAAGGCGTCGATCGACACCAGCTGCGGTTCTTCGCCCGTGCCATAAGGCAGGCCCTGCTCGATCCAACGTCGCAGCAGGCGGTATTCGAAGCTGTCGACGTCCATCCGCTGGCCGCCGCCGTGCGGCGAGGCGTTGATCGCTTTCAGCAGCAGCAAGCTTTGCCCCGGAGCGGCGGGAAATATCCGCCGCCCGCGTGATTCGGTGACGAGGTGTTCGTAATCCTCTTCCGGCCCAAATCCGAGCAAGGAGAGCTTGAAGCCGTTCTGGCCGGCGGCTTTGCCGTGACAGCCGCCGCCGTTGCATCCCAGTTTGGTGAAGACCGGAACGACTTGGGAAGGGAAGCTGATCGGGGCATTGGCGTCGAAATCTTCGACGACCAGCTCGACCGACGCTTGCTGGCCGGCGGAGTCGCTGGCGTGGACTCGCACGGCCCCGTTTTGCAGGGGGGTGACCAGGCCGTTGGCATCGATCTGGACGCGTCCCGAGGGGGTGACGCGGTAGGCGACGTCACGGGTGCGGTCGAGCAGCCGGCCCGCGGCGGTCGTCCCGGTCACGATCAACTGCAGACGAGCATCGCGGCCGCGGAGACGCGTCGGGGCGGCAGCCGGGCCATGTTCGAATTGGAGGCTGGTCAGCGGAGGAGCCGCCGCGTCCGCGGGATCCGCAGAACGGGGCGCTGCGGCCTGGGAGGGAACCGACGCGGCGGCCACCAGCAAACACGCCAAGCTGCCGGCGAACCCCAGGCGGATCGCGGTGCGAAGCGGTCGAGCCAGCGAGGTGGAAAAATCGTGTGGCATCAAATCAACTCGCGGATCGGGTCGTGATCGACCAAGAATTGGGGGCGTCCGGTCGGATCGGCGATCGTCGTATCCGCCGTATCGATCCCCAGGTTGTGGTACAGCGTGGCCACGATCTCCTGCATGTCGACCGGCCGCTCGGCCGCTTCTTCCCCGAGGCGGTTCGTCGCCCCGATCGCCTGCCCGGTCCGCATCCCGCCGCCGGCCAGGAAGGCACAGCTGACCTTGGTCCAGTGGTCCCGTCCCGCTTTCGGATTGATCTTGGGCGTCCGTCCGAACTCGCCCCAGACGACGATCGAGACATCGTCGAGCATGCCCCGTTGATCGAGGTCCTCGATCAGGGCGCTGAGGCACTGATCGAGCTTCGAACCGTGGTCGCGGACGAGATCAAAGTTGGCGCCGTGGCTATCCCAACGACCGTAGCTGAGGCTGACCACGCGGGCGCCCGCTTCGACCAGGCGGCGGGCCATCAGCAGGTGCTCGTTGCACGTCGGGGCCCCGTCGTACTGGTACTGATACGGTTTGCCATCGCCGTACCGCGCCCGTACCTGCGGGTCTTCTTGGGAAAGATCGAGCGCATCGATCAACTTGCTGCTGGTCAAGACATCGAGGGCGCGCTGACCGAAGGCATCCATCCCTTCCATCGTGCCCGAGACATCGATGTCGCGACGCATCGAATCGATTTCGCCCAGCAATCGCCGACGATCGGCCAGGCGTTCCAGCGTGATCCCGTTGAGCGTCATGTTCTGCATGCCAGGGCCATCCGGTTTGAACGGCGCATAGGCGGCGCCGAGGAAACCGGGCGATCCCGAATCGGACCAGGGCTTGTGGCGGGTCGGCTCGGCCAGCCCCACGTAGGGTGGGACCGAGGCATCGACCGGGCCGAACAGTTTGGACGTGGCCGAGCCGAGGGCAGGGCGACCGCCGATTCCATTGAGCGACTGCGGCGACCAACCGGTCATGCACTGAAATGCGTCATGGCCTCCGCGGCAACCGACGACCGAGCGGATCACGGCCGCCTTGTCCATCATCCCCGCCAGCTTCGGAAAGACTTCGCAGATCTGAATTCCCGGAACGTTCGTCTCGATCGGTTGGAACTCGCCGCGGATTTCGCTAGGGGCGTCCGATTTGATTTCCCACAGGTCCTGGTGCGGAGGGCCACCCGCCAGGAAGATATTGATCACGGCCTTGTGCGACTGCGGCTGGGGGCTGGCTGCTTCGGCCCGCATCAAGTCGGACAGGGCCAGCCCGCCGGCGCCGCAGGTGAGGCCTCCGATCTTCAGGAACCCGCGGCGAGAAACCCCGTCACAGTAACGGCTCGCCTTGCCAAGAATCGTCAGCATGGTAGGTACCCCAGGTTGGGAGGGGACAGGAGGGACCGGCGAGCGACGTCCCGATGACTCGCCGGGGGTGCCAGACGAGCCCGGTCGATCCGGGGCCGCGCGGCTTGCTGGGAAAGGTCTTGCCGGGAAGGCTGCGGGATGCCCGAGGAAGCGGCGGCGGGAGGGGACCGGGCACCGCCTCTGGGTTCCCCCAACCGCCAATCTACCCGAGCGAAGGGCTGACATGCAACCATTTCTCGGCCGCGTCGGCGATTCCTGCCAGCGGATCCGTGGCGCTTCGGCGAGCCGTGCGGTGGCCCGCCGGCGCGGAACCCAGAGGGGCCATCGGGTAAGATGAAGAGGTCGCCGCGCTTCTGCCGCCTTTGTTTCGGCCCTTGTCGCTTTCCCGGATGGTTGCTCCCGATGTTCCCGATCGTCCTCCGTCGCCCTGCTTTCCTTGCCGGTTCCCCCGGGCCCGGCCGAGCGTGGGGACGAAGCGGTCGGTTCGCTCGCTGCCGCGCCGGCTGGTGGCGGCCGCCACCAGCCGCCCGTTTGCCCCTGATAACGCTGTTCTTGCTGGTAACCCTGTTGCTGCTCGTCGCCCTGTTCCCGCTGGTGGCCCGGGGCGATTCACGCCGCGAGACGACCGATTGGCGGGCCGATCTGGTCGAGGTGTTGCTGCAGCAAAACATGTTCGAGACGGCGGAGCGTCTGTGTGAACGGCACTGGGAGGAGGCCGAACCGAGTACGGAGGCGGCCGCTCGCTGGGCGATCCGTTGGTCTTCGGTGCGCGCGACCGCGTTGCTATCGGCCAGTTCGAGCGACGCGGAGCAGGTCCACGACGCCAAGGCTCCCGTGGCACGACTGCTGCAAGCGTACCCCGAGCACACCCGGCGGCTATGGCTGCAGACGCAACAGGCGTTGGTCGAGGTTGCCGCGGCGCGGCAGGCAGCGGTGGCGTATGCTGTCGCCAGGCATCGCCCCGCGCGGCAAACCGAAGCCCTCGATCGCATCGCCGCGGCCTTGCGCCAGTGGGAGGCGATCGAATCGGCGACGCGGGACGCTTTGGCGGAGGTCGCCAGCGACCGCGAAGCGACGACCCTCGGTGCGGCAGAACTGCTGGCGTTGCAGCAGCAATTGGGGCGCCATCGCGTGGCGGCCTTGTTGCTCCGCTCACAGCTTTTTCCGGCCGGCAGCCCCGATGCCGTCGCCGCGGCCAGCCAGGCGGTGGCGGCGGTCGAAGAGGTCTTGGCGCGAACGCAGGCGGAGGCGAGCCTACGTCCGCAGTTGTTGCAGTTGCAGGCCGAGGCCTTAGCGCGGAGCGGCGACCGCGCAGGGGCAGGCACCGTGCTCGAGTCGCTCCGGCGTCTTTCCGGGGGCCGCCTTCCTCCGCCAGCCCTTGCTCTCGAGATCCGCTTGGCGACGACCGACGACCCGGCGGCGGCCCAGCGAGCACTGCAAGGTTTTTATGGCGAGGCGCCGGCTACCGCCCCCCCTTCGATCGAAATGGATCTCGCCCGCCTGCATTGGTTGCTGCACCGGCCCGCGGTCGACGATCCGACTCGGCCGACCGCCGCGACTGCGGATCCGCTGCGACGATCCGCCGAGGTGGCCGATTGGCTGGACGCGATGCAGCCGCGCGGGGGTGTTTATGCGCGGCGCCGCGGGGAGGCCGAAGCGCTCCAAAAACTGCGGGTCTCTGCCGACAGCAGTGACGTGCGGTTGCTGGCGGCCGAAGCGGCTCAGCGTCTCCGCGATGACGACCGGGAAGGGGCGGCCGATCTGTTGGTCCAAGCGGCCGAGGCGGCGGTGGATCCCGACCGTGCCCTCCGTTACGCCCAACAAGCGGCGGGATTGTGGTTGCAGTTGGACCAACCGGGCGATGCCGCAGAGCTCCTTCGCGGCACCGCGCGGAAGCATCCAGACGCCGCCGCCGCCGCCCAAACGCATCTGCAGGGAGTCGCGGTTCGCTTCCGTGCGATGCAGGCGGATGGGGCGATCGAAATCCCCGTCTTGCAGGCATGGCTGGCCGAACATCTCGCCTTATGGCCGCAGGCCGAGACGCGTGCCCAAGTCGAACCGTGGTTGCTGAAACTTGACGAAGCGACCGGAGCCTTCGCGGCCGGCGCGCGGCTTGTCAGTGCGAAGCTGAGCGACCGGGACCAGCCGGCCGATGCGGCGACTTGGCAGCGGGCGGGACGATGGTGGCGGAAGGCGTTGCGGGCGGTCGAGACTCCCGCAGCGGCCTTGCCATTGGTCGATGAAGCGATCGCCGCCTTGCAGCAGGGGGCGGTGCCGCCTGCCAACCCGGAAGTGGTGGGGCAGGAGATTTGGCGGACCGTCACGCTGTTCGGCTCGCGGGCGCAGCTGCAGACCGTGCAGTCACAGGGTTTGCCGACA
>CAYNVI010000009.1:10389-23169 GCA_964400585.1 uncultured Pirellulaceae bacterium
GCTGTTCGGCTCGCGGGCGCAGCTGCAGACCGTGCAGTCACAGGGTTTGCCGACACAGGGTTTGCCGGCAGAGGGTTTGCCGGCAGAGGGTTTGCCGACAGAGGGTTTGCCGACAGAGGGTTTGCCGGCAGAGGGCTCGCCCACAGCGGAAGCAGAGACCCCGGAGGCGCGTTTTCTGGAATCGCTGCGGCGTTTTCGGATGGCAGGACGACCGGCGGAGAGTCTCCTGGTGGCAGGCCTCGGCGACGCCCCCTTGCTGATCCAGGACGCGCTCCGTCGACTCCGCGCCGATGGCGAGGGTCAGCCGCGGGACCGCCAGCGGGTCGGCGCGGCGATGCTGCGTTTGCTGGCGGTGGCCGACCAAGCCGCCGCGCCGTTGCCCGCCGAAGACGACGCGCCGTTATGGCATCTGCAAGCCGCCCTTTGGGCCGGGCAGGTGAGCGAGGCGCTCGAGCACCTCGATCTCCGTCTGGCTGCGGTCGCGGGGCCCGCCGAAGCGGCCTTGTTGCAACGGGCGGCAAGATGGTTGGGCGACTCGGCGGAGCCGCGGGCGCAGCGCCGCGCCGTCGCCTGTTGGAACCAGTTGGCTGCCGGGATGCCGTCCGGCTCGGACGCCTGGCACCGCGCCAAATTGGCGGCCGCCCGGCAGTTGGTGCAGCTGGGCGAACGCGGCGAAGCCCAGCAGTTGGTGCAATTCGTGCTGATCACCCGTCCGCCCCAAGACCCGGAGTTGCGGAGGGAATATGAAGCGCTCCTGCCGTGATGCCGCGGGCCGCGAGGAGGCCCTGCCAGCCGGCCGGCTCGCCGAGGAACGCTGCGCAGGGTGGGGACGCTTTGTCATTTTGTGGCATGCGCTGCCGCCCACGTCCTCTCGCCCTTCGCATTTCGACCTGATGTTCGAGGAAGACGCGGGGCTTCGCACCTGGGCGGTCGAGCGGTTACCGGCGCCCGACGGCCCGGCGGTGCGGGCGGTTCCGCTGCCACCGCATCGGTTGGCCTACCTCAACTACGAAGGGCCCGTTTCGCAAAACCGTGGGCATGTCTGTCGCGTCGCGGCGGGGCATTATCAAGCGGTCGCGTCGTCGGCGGACTTCTGTTTTCAGCTGGTGGCCAGCGAGGCGAAGGAGGCGTTTTCCCTGCCCGGACTCCGCAGCCATCGGCGCTTGGCTGCGCCGCAGGAACCCCAGAGCCCGCGGCCCGGCCCGCTTTTCTGTTTCCGGCGAGATCCTCAGTTTTGCGAAGAGGACGCCTGGTGCGTCGCTTGGGAATCGCTGGGCAAACGGGGTGGGGAGGAGAGCGAGGCGAGCTGATAGATCGCCCCTTGCGGGTTGAACGAACGCCGTGCCTCGGGGCCGGTGTGGCCGGCGAGCGTCAGTTCGCCGGCACGCAGTTCGACCGATTCGACGATCACCGGTTTCCGCACATAGCTTTCGTGCTCGCTGGGCACGGTCACCAAGGCGACCGGCGTAGCATTGTCCTCTTCCTGGTCCCAGCGGACTTCGATGTCGCTTTTGGAAACTTCCTGGGAGATCTTCTTGACGAACCGTCCGAGCGGCAGCGGGAGGGCTCCGGCCCGCAGGTTTTCGATCCGCAGGGCCATAATGTTCGGTTCGTCGGTTAGCGTGATCCGCACTTCACAGGAGACGACCGTTTCGATCCGTTGGTCCCGATAGCGGGCTGCCGCCAGCACCCGATCGTCTTCGACCACGACCCGCGGGTCGGAAACGCCGCGGGGGAGCAGTTTGGGGAAGACGGCGGAAAGGGCGGTCTCCAGCCAAGCGTTGATCTGATCGTCGGAGAAGGTCGCCGACCAGGAACCGGTGCGCTGCACGCTCTGCTGCAACTGCTCCACTTCGGCTTCCATCGTCTGTCGGATCTCGGCCGTTTTTTCCGGCGGATGGAGGACCGCTTGTTCATAGAAATCAGGGACCGCCTGCGTCTGATGCAGCGCCCAGTAGGCGAGGCAGGCGAGGAGCAAACCGACGAGCAGGCCGAGGCAGGCCAGACGAGAAAGCCAGCGTCGCATCAACAGACTCCTTTGACTTGACGAGAGGCCTCGGCCGGTGGTCGGGTATTCCCTCCGATCCACCGCGAAGCGTTCTCGATTCAAAACATCGGGGTAGGAAGCCAATTCCGTAATCGATCAGCGATCCCTGATTCTGGCGCGGAGCCGGCTTGCGGCGCCATTGTAGCCTCCGCAACCGGGGCTTGGACGCGGAGCGCCATCAGGTACCGTCCCCAATGCGAATCGAACAGTTTCGCGGCGGGGGTCAAATGCCCCTGGCGAAGCCGTTCGATCGCTAAAAACGCGCGGCTTTGCAGTTCCGAACGCTCGGGCTCGGTCAAGAAAAAATCGTACAGGCGGATTTCGTCCAGCCAGACTTCGCCGGGGGAGAGCAGATCGATCGTCAACCGCAGTTGCTCGACCTCGTCGGCCCCGACATCTTCGACTTCCAGCCAGAGCGGTTCCTCCTGCCACGTGCCGTCCATCGGCGGCGTGAGGATTTTGTCGCGGCGGAGCGGGGTGCCCTTGGTCCAACCCTCGATCGCCACCCGCAGCCTCGCCGGACGGGCGGTCGTTCCTTGTTCGCTGAAGGCCCGCACGCGGAGCGAGACCGCCAAGCGACCGGTGGGAGGCGGCTGGATCGGATCGGAGACGATCCAGGGCTTCGCACCACTGTCGGCGCGATGTTTCAGACGCAGCGCCTGGCCGCTTTCCCAGCCCGAACTTTCCAGGCGGACGCCGTCGCTGGGATGTTGGGAATGGAGCCAGCCGGGGATCGCGTTGAGCTCGCGAGGGCGTTCGAATCCGCCATTGGTCAGGGCATCGTAGCGGCGCGGATTGCTGAGGATCGCCACCCGGGAGGCGAGTTCGCGGGTCCGCTCGTTGAGTCGACGGACAAGCCCGCTGCCTGCGGTCGGCTCGGTTTGCCATTGTTTGATGGCGGCGCCCTGATCGATCGCGATCGCGGTGAGGGCTCCCGAAGCGAGGGAGGTCCGCCAGAGTCGCCGGGAGCGTTGTTCGCCGGCGGGATTCGCTTTCGAGGGGCTGCCGGGCTGGGAGCGCGCGGGCGCTCCAGGATCGACCGCGCGGACGGTCACGTCCTGGTCGAAGACCACTTCGATGTCGCTGCTCCAGGGCCCCAGGTTGACCAGGGCGATCACCGTCCGATCGTCCAGCTGCGCCTGCCGGACCCGCAGATTGCTGGGTCGCTGGTCGGCCGGCAGTACCGGTCGCATCCCGGTCGCCGGTAACCGCGCGAACATTTGCAAGGTTTCACGGAGATGGTGCTCCTGCCCCAAAGGAGTCGTCCAGCCGCCCACGGCCAGCACCTGGGGGTCCATCTGATCCATCATCCCGGTCAGTTGGCGGCGGTAGCGGGTGCCCGCCGGCACCGCCTGCGTAAACCAGCGCTGGCGTTGTCCGCCCGCGGTCGCCGGCGCCTTGTCGGCAAAGCCGGCGATCTTCAGGTCCGAGGGGGGGCGAAAGACCAAGCCCCCGACGACCGGCGAGGGGGCCAGGATCCGATCCCAATCGAGGTTCTCATTCGCCAAAGCATCCCGTGATTGTTGCACGGCGTCTCGGAAAACCGATTCACGCAGCAGCCGCATCGGAACGATGTTTTCCTGCTCGCTCAGCCGCGACCAGTCGAGCCCTTTGGTGCGATGCGTGTCGACCGGCAAGGTGCTGTCCGCGGTCAGCAGCAATAGACGCTTGCCCTGGGTGGCCTCTGCCAGGTCGGCATAGAGCCCGGTCATTTCCTCCGCCCGCCAGTCGACGAAGGCTTCCTGTCCCGGCTGATCGATCCACCGCTGCAACGCCTCGAGCGAACGGGGGGCGTCGGCGGTCGCCGCGGCAAAGTTTTGCACCGTCCGCCGGTCGCGACACCAGGCGGGCGAGGGGAGCTGCGCGTAGGTTTGCGGACCGAGTTGGAGGCCGACCCCGTAATACGCAGGATGACGCCCGTAGCGTTGGGCGATTTCGGCCACCGCGGCGACCAGTTCAGCCTGCACGCGGCGGTCGAGCGGGTTGTAGTAGGCCGCCAGCCCGTGACGCGGGGGCGTTTCGCTAAGCAAGGAGCGGCCGGCCGCATCGACCGGCTCGATCCCGACAAAGGCTTCGGTATCGCGGCGGACACGTTCCAACGCCGGCAGCGGCGTCGCCAATTCGACGGCCGGGACCAGTCGGAGCCCGGCCCGGTCAAAGATTCGAAAGAGCAATTCCAGCACGTCCTTCCGCAACGGATCGTGTCCCGCCGAGGAAAAGGAACCGGTGTCGAAACGGGGCGTCGCCGCGAACCGCTCGGTCGGGTACAGCGTGCCCCCTTCGCTGGCGACCGTCAGGATCGCCCCATTGAAACCGGCCCACTGCAGGTAGTCGGCCAACCGCTGAGAGGCTTTCAGGAAGGTCACCCAATCTTCCAGGACCAGCCCGCTTGCCGGGTCGAGTGCCCCTTGGTCTCCAAAGCATTCGGCCAACAGCGGTTTGTCCAAATAGAGGGCCGCCAGCCGGGTGTCGAGCGCCTCGGCGGAAGGGGCTGGGCCAGCTGGGGCGGGGGCCGCGCCGACCGTCGCCGCCAGCGGACCGTTGACCGCTTCGACACGGATCGAGGCGAAGCGGGCAGGCTCGGAGGTGTCGTGATTGGCGAGAACCAGGAAGGGATCCTCGCAGTGAGGCCAGAAGACGATGCGATGTTCGCCCCAAGCGGGGGCGGCGTTCGTTTCGATCGGAACATCGGTGGCCAGACCGCTGTCGGTTCCCAACGGCGCGACCCGTCCCGCCGCATCCTGTTGCACCACGCTGATCCCCATCCGCATCGCCTGCCCGATCGGGTAGCGGACGGTCACGATGTGAGGACGATCCCAGCTGGTGATCGGCAACGGATAAGCGTACCAGCCGCCAGCGGCCAGGACCGCCACCGTTTCGCCCTCATGTTGGGCCTCGCCGAGCGGACCGCTGGCGATCGACTGCTTGCTGCTGGCCAATAGTTTGGAGACTCCCGCCAAGGCATCGGGAACCGACGGAACCAAACGGGGCATCGACCAACTGCTGCCGAACGGCTCGATCTGGCCCACGAGGCTCGACGAAGCGGCGGGCCCAGGACTCAGCGCAGCGGCGGGAACGCCGGCCGAGGGGGCGCCGGCCGAGGGGGCAGCCGTTTCGCTCTCCGGGTTCGCGGGGCGGACGACGACGACTTGGACGGTCCGCCGCAACAAGGTTTCGGTTTCCTGCGGCAGCAAGGGCAGCGGGCGTTCGGCGACGCGGACGCATTCGAATTCAAAATCGTAAGCCCCCTCCTCGCTGGGCATCTGCAGCGGCCCCGCCTTGATCGACCGCGGTCCGAACGTCGCCGCCGCCGGCAGCGGCCAATCGGATTGCCTGATCACCCGGCCGCCGCGAGCGGCCCGGATCCGCAGCCGGACTTCCAGGGGACCGTTGGCCGGCAGGCGATTCGACGGCAGGGCCAACTGCAGCGGACAGGATTCCTCGGTCCAGAAGACCAGCGAGTCACGTCCAAAATCGGCCTGCAGGCCTTCGCCCGGCGTGGGACGAAGCCACAGCTGGACCCCTTCGGCGATTTCGATCGGAGGTGAACCCTCCGCTAACTCGTTGAGGCGGATCGATTGGCGTGGGGCTGGGGGCGTTGAGGCGAGGGCTTCGCGGCTGTCCGCCGTGGCGAAGGCGACGGTCAGCTGGGCCTGCGGATCGCCGTTGATCTGCAAGTCGAAGCCCCCTCGATCGCTTGCCGTGGTCGGTTCGATCGCCAGGCGGTGGCCCGCTTCGCCCAGCTGGAAATCGGCCGTCGAAGCGGCTGCCAGCGAGAGGTTTTGGGGGAGAGCGAAGGTGGCGTGATCCGCCTCCACGAATCCGCGGACAAAGACCGGCTGCTCGGCGGTCCACTGCAGGCGGAGGCGGCGGGTGGCAGGGGAGTCAGCCTGCAGGGCCGAGGAGGTCAGCGAGGCGGCGAGCAGGAACCCTGCGACCAGCGGCATGCGCAGGCCAGGCTTCAGGCAACGTCCTCGCTGCGAGGCAACGTGCCGGGAGGGCGCGGCAGGCGGACGTCCTGGTCCGATCATCGGATCGACTGTTCGGTGGAGAGTGCGGGACGGGTTCACTAGCTGACCCTAGCGAGGCGGAGCGAGCCATGTAAAGGGACATTCTCGCCGGGCCGCCGTCCCTCGCGGCCGCCCGGCGGCGATCTTCATCGTTTGTTAAACCGGCGCGGTACAATCAGCCGCTCGGTTCGTGGGCGGGGCCGATTCGTGCGGGCCTCAGGCTTCCTTTGTTCAGCTTCCTTTTGGGTGGGCGGTCCTATGCTTGCTTTCATGTTCGCTCCTCGCGTTCGTCCGCTGGTCGGTTTTCGTCCGCTGGTCGCCTGGGGGATCGCGGTTTTAGGGTTCGCAGCGGGGTGGTTTGTGGGGGGCCCGCCAGCGATCGCCGCCGGGCCCGACGCGTCCTCGGCGGGCAAACGCAAGGTCTTGATGGTCGGTGTCGATGGGCTTCGCCCCGATGCCCTTGAGGTGGCCGAAACCCCGCACCTCGATCGCTTGATGGCGACGGGCAGCGTGACCGCCCAGGGGCGGATCCTGGGGGACCGCTACCGCCGCAACGACACGATCAGTGGACCGGGTTGGTCGTCGATCCTGACGGGGGTCTGGGCCGACAAGCACGGCGTCCATGACAACCGCTTCCGCGGGGCCGACTATGCAACCTTTCCCCACTTCTTCCATTACCTCAAGGCGGCCCAGCCCGACGCGGTGACCATTTCGCTGGTCTCCTGGCGACCGATCGATCAATACATCGTCAGCGACGCCGATGTGCGGCAGGTGCTGGAGTTGCCGGGGCCGGGCACGACCGACTTGCAAGTCGACGCCTCGAAACTGGACATCGATACGCGAGATGGTCAATGGCACCATTTGGCGGGCGTCCGCCGCGGCGGTCAGGTGTTCCTCTACTTGGATGGCGAACAGGCCGCGGAGGGGCAGGACACCGCGGGCCGTTTCGACCTGGCATCGGCCTTCTACTGGATCGGCCGCGATTCTCGCGACGGGGCCACACGGTTCCATGGTCGACTCGACAACGTGCGGCTGTGGGATCGAGCGCTCCGTGCTGTGGAAATCCAAGCCGTGGCCCGCCAGGGAAAAACGCCTGACCTGTCAGGTTGCCTGGCCGACTTTCGATTTGAAACCGCAGGGCAGCAACCGGTCGCCGCCGGCCAGCCCGTCGGCATGATCGACAACACGGCGGAGGCCGTTCCCAGCTCCGCCACGGCGTTGGGCGATGCGGGGCGATTGCCGCGGTACAGCGATGAGGTGCCCCGGCGTTTGGCCCGCCCAGGGAATTCACAGACTTCGCTGCAGCTCGATACCACCCAGGCGGTCCAGGAGACCCGTTTGCCGCTGCCGGCGGAGAGCCGGTTGGCAAGGTTGGGACGGGGCGAACTGACGGTCGAGGCCTGGTTCCAAACGACCGATGAAGGGCGGAACATCCTGCTAGGCAACTACAGCGGCCAGGGGCCGGCGATCAATCTGGAACTGCACACCGGCAATCGCATCCGTTTGTACTTGCAACCCCCCGCCGAAGAGGATCGCTTGGCCCGCGAGAACCAGCGGGATCGTCGGCTCGCCGAGGAGGCGGCCCGTCTGATCCAACGGGCCGACCCGACCGCTTTGTTTGTCTACCAACACCAAGTCGATTCGACCGGCCACACCGTCGGCTTCAGCCCTGAGGTTCCGGCATATCTGCGGGCGATTGAGCAAGTGGACGGGCACCTCGGGACGATCCTCCGTGCGGTGCAGGACCGCGGCCAAACGCAGGACGAACAATGGTTGGTGATTGTCTGCACCGATCATGGCGGTTTCCAACGGACGCATAGCAACGGGCACGAGAACCCCCAGATTCTGAACGTGCCGATCATCGTCAGCGGACCAGCGGCCGCCGTCGGGCAACTGCCAGCCGATGCCGCGCTCGTCGATCTCGTGCCGACGGTGCTGGAGTACCTGAGGGTCGACGTCGATCCCGCCTGGAAACTCGACGGACGGGCCATCGGACTGGCGACCGATCCGAAGCCTTAACCAAGCGGTTTGGTAGGTACCGAAAGCTGTAGGCTGCCGATTCACCGCCGTGCCTCCCGAGGGCAACACGGCAACGCTCAAGGACCCGCGGTGGGCGTCAGACGCAGCGCTCCCCCATGGAACAGGACCTCCAGATCATCGCGCGTCCAGACTTCCAGGCCGGCCGCCGGATCGGCGACCAGGAGTTCTGTCGCGGAGAGGCGTTTCAGCGCCACGACGCTGTGGCCCATCCCCGGAATCCAACCCCACTGTTGTTCGTATCGTGGGTCGTCGACGCCCGTGCGGGGCAACTGGACCGTCAACAAGACCGGCCAGCGGTCCCGCGCGAAGAGCTCGTCGACGCGCCATCGCAGGACTTCGACCTCACGTTGGTGAGCGGCGGCCATCAGTTTCAGCCCGCGATACAACCCCAGCGACGGCGTGCCGCTGCTGTCGGTCAGACAGAGTGGAATCATCGTTTGTTCACTGACCGGGATCCCCGCATGCACCAGCAAGGTGGCGGCGGCTGCGGGGCTGCAGGTCGCCCAGGACGACTGAAAGGCGATGACTTCGGGGACCGCCGGGTCACCCGCAGGGGGAGGACGTAGCAGCGGTCCCAGGCTGGGCCAGCAGAGCGAACCGAACGAGCCTGCCGCCACGACCAGGCTCATCAGCAAGCGGCGGGCAGGCGGGATTTCCTCGAGCCGGAGGATCCAGCCGGCGGCCAGGGCGGCGAAGATCGGGGTCAGGTTGGTCCAGACGATCGCCGCCGAATCGGGAACGATCCGCGCCAGAAAAAGCTGGCCGGCGACGTAAAACAGATACGCAAACATCCCCACGATCGCCAGCGTCACCAGCAGGATGCGGGCTTGCCGGCGTGGCGGGTAGAGCCAGGCCCCGGCCCCGCATCCGGCGACAAGTGCGAGCAAAGCCATGGCGGCGTACGCAACCGTTAAATCATTCATGTCGTTAAGCTTGGAGTAAAGGACACGCGCCGGTTGCCCGCGCTGCGGTGCCTCGCGCGGGGTGGGGCGTGGCGTCCCGGCGCTGGCGACCTGCCGATCATGGTACAACGGTTGGCGACGTCGAGCCCCGTCCGGAGACTTGCAGAGAACCTCAGATGCATCAAGAGAACCGAAGACGCTTTCTTACCCGGACCAGCGGCTCCTTCCTGGCCGCCGCGGTCGGCGGTAGCGGGTGGACGCTGCCGCGGCCGGCCGAAGCCCAGACGTCTGCCGAGCAGACCGCCGATGTGGTGATCCTGGGCGGAGGTTTGGGCGGCTGTGCCGCCGCCCTGGCGGCGCTCCGCAACGGCTTGACCGTGGTGATGACCGAAACGACCGATTGGATCGGCGGGCAGCTGACTTCCCAGGCCGTCCCGCCCGACGAACATCGCTGGATCGAGACGCACGGGGCGAACGCTTCCTACCGCGAATTGCGTCACAGGATCCGGCAATTCTACCGCCGCCATTATCCGCTGACCGACGCCGCGCAGCAGCGTGAGCACCTGAATCCGGGCAACGGTTCGGTGTCCCGGTTGTGCCATGAACCGCGCGTCGCCCTCTCGGTTTTCCAGCAATGGTTGGCGCCTTTTCGCAGTGGGCAGCGGCTGCGGCTGCATACCGAAACCGATCCGGTGGGGGCGGAGGTGGAAGGCGACCACGTCCGTTCGGTGACGGTCCGGCATCGCCCAAGTGGTGACACGTCGGTGCTGACCGCGCCGATTTTCCTCGACGCAACCGAGCTCGGCGATCTGTTACCGCTGACCGGGACCGAATACGTCACGGGGGCCGAGTCGCAAGCCGAAACGGGCGAATTGCATGCGCTCGCCGAGCGGGACCCGGCCAACCAGCAAGCCTTTACAATGTGCTTCGCGGTCGATCATCTCGCGGGCGAAGATCACACGATTGCCAAGCCGGCCGAGTATGATTTCTGGGAGAGCTTTCAACCAACGCTGACGCCTCCCTGGCCGGGACGTTTGCTCGACTGGACCTATACGCATCCCCGCAGCGGCACGCCCCGGCGTCTCGGTTTTGCCCCGCAAGGAGGGCCGCACGGGGGCGTGATCAATCTGTGGGTCTACCGTCGCTTGGTCGATCGTGGGCAATTTGTCGAAGGGACCTACCCGGGCGACGTCAGTCTGATCAACTGGCCGCAGAATGATTACTTCCTCGGCAACCTGATCGACGTCCCTCCCGAGGTCGCCGCACGGCATGTCGAGCGGGCCCGGCAATTGAGTCTGTCGCTGCTCTACTGGATGCAGACCGCCGCACCCCGCGGCGATGGCGGGGTCGGCTTTCCCGGCTTGCGCTTGCGGGGCGATCTCGTGGGCACGACCGATGGTTTGGCCAAGGCCCCTTACATCCGTGAGTCGCGACGGATCGCAGCGGAATTCACCGTGCTGGAAAAGCATGTGGGAGAAGCCCAACGTCGGCAACTCACCGGGCGAAGCGGCGACGAACTTCGCGCCGCCCCATTCGCCGACTCGGTGGGAGTGGGCAGCTATGCGATCGATCTCCATCCGACCACCGGAGGCGATAACTACATCGACTTTCCGACGCTGCCGTTTCAGATTCCGCTGGGAGCGCTGCTGCCCCAGCGGATGGAGAACCTGTTGCCGGCCTGCAAGAACATCGGAACGACCCATCTAACCAGTGGGTGCTACCGGTTGCATCCGGTCGAATGGGGCATCGGGGAAGCGGCCGGTTGCCTGGCGAGTTTCTGCCGGTCCAAAAGCCTGCTGCCGCGCGCCGTCTGGCAGCGAGCGCCGCTGTTGGCGGAATTTCAGCAGCGGTTGCAGCAACAAGGGGTCGAATGCCGGTGGCCGTCCTAGCGGCCAAAAAGACGCTGCATGCCGCGATTGAGCTGTTCCTGGAGGACGTTTTCGGCAGTTTGACGAACCGCTTGGCTCCCCAATTGTTGGGCCATCTGGGCGATCCCGCTGGAATCGAGCCGCGGCCTGGCGAGGGTGCCGCGAATCGGTAGCGAGACGTTTTGCCCGGCCAGGCCCTGCAGGTCACTGCCGAGCCAGGAGGCTTGCAGCGGCAACTGGGCGAGCAGGTCGAGCTGGCCATTGAGACCGACCGCTCCGCTGGTGACCAGCCGCGCGCTGTCGATCGTCATGAACAGCCGCTGATGGGTTACGACGCCGTTTTGCAGGGCGAAGTCGACCGTCTGCGGTTCCAGCGTCACCAACCGTCGACTGCCGTTGGGCTGCCGCGGTCCTTGCAGGCCCCGGGCGAGCGATTTGACGGTGTCGACCGTCGTGAGCACCTGTTGGGCGAGCGGTCCGGCATCCATCTGGGCGTGTTGGATCTGCATCCGCCCACTGACGCGGGAACGGTTGAGGTCATCGACGACGACCAAGGCTTCATCGAGTTCCACATTGAAGGTGCCCGCGATTTCCGAAACATCGGCGGCCAGCGGCGCCAGGTACTTCAGCCAGGTCCGCGTCATTTCCGGACGCAGTTCGATATTCTCGGCGAACCGGCCCGGTTGCTGTTCGAACCACAGCGGCCCCGGCCGGTAATGGACTTCGCCCGCCACGTTCAGCCGCCCGTTGCCGATCGGGATGGCCGAACGTTCGACAAACACCGTCGTTTCCGTCAGCCGGATCGGAACCAGGCTCTTGCCGAGCTGGACCCCGGCGATCGAGCCGCGTTGCCAGCCGAGGTCGGTGGTGATGCCCATCGCCAGCGAGCCGTCGGTTTGGCGGTCGACGGCGATTTTCAGGGGGCTTTGCTGCGTGCCTGCCAACTCGATCGGCTGACCGAGGAGCCCACTGAGACGCTCGGCGACGACGTCCATGGCGATTTGAGAGGGCCCTTCCAGGTCGACTTGGCCGACCTGATCATTCCAGATCACTTTGCCGCTGAGGTCGGTGCTCAACCAGTCGCTGGTGACATGCACCGCATCGGCGATCGCGCCGCCGGAGCGGGCGTCGTAGCGGATCATCCCGCGGAGGCTGGCCTGCGGTTCGGCCCAGACGGTCCGCGGGGTCCACGCGTTCGCTTGGCCGGGCCGTGACGGTCCCACGAACCCGCTGGCTGCCGAGGTCGGGGGCGGCTGGCGAAGGGCGAGCTGGGTCGCCGTGGCATCGGTGTCGATTTCCCAAATCGCATCCTGGGCTTTCAGCTTGGCGCGTCCCTCGCAGGCCCCCGCCCATTGCCAGCCAGGTGCTTCCCGCGTCGGGGCGACACTGCCGCGAGGAGGAGCGACAGCGGGCAGGATCTCGATCGACTTCTGGCAGCGTTCCAAGTTGGCCCGCCAGGAAACGAACAGGTCGGAGTCCGTCGGCGAGGAGCTCCCTTCGACGGCCAACGAAACGGCTTGGGCGGCCAAGGTCGCTTTCTCGGCGGTGAAGTCGCCTCCGGGCCAGCGATATTCCCCCTGGAACTCGATGTCGGCAAAGGGCTGGCGAATCACGTATTTTTTCCAGCCGAGACGCGGGTCGTTCAGTTCGATGCGGGCTTGCCGGAGCTGCCCAAGCCCCAGCGAAAGGCGGGTCTCGGCGGTCAGCCGGAAGCGGCCGGCAAGCGAATGGAGTTCGGCCGGCAACCACGGGCCTAGCAACTGACTCGCCGCCGTCAGTTCGCCGTTACCGGTCCATTCGACCGGAAAGAACGTGTCGGCCCGAGGATCCTGGACCGGCGCGCTGAGACGGGCTTCCCAGGTTTGCTGCTGGGGTTGTTGGAGTCAGTAGGCCCAGCCCTGTTAGGCCTGGAT
>CAYNVI010000010.1:0-1034 GCA_964400585.1 uncultured Pirellulaceae bacterium
CAGCGTCCCCACCGCCAGCACCGCCACCAGCGTCCCCCAGATCAGCTTGTACGGCAGCGGCGGGTTCCACGTTCCGCCGCTGGTCATCATCGACAGCACGAAGCCGCCGGAATCGGCCGAGGTCACGAGAAAGATGAAGATCAGAAAGAGAGCGACGAAGCCTAAAAAATGTCCCATCGGGTAGAAATTCAGGACCAAGAAAAACGCACGCGTGACGTCCTGGAACACCAATTCGGCGATCCCGCCCACCCCAAACATTTCGATGTGCAAGCCGGCTCCCCCGAGGGCCGCAAACCAGAACAACGAGAATATCGTCGGCACCAGAATCACGCCGGCGCAGAATTCGCGAATCGTGCGGCCCCGGCTGATACGGGCGATAAAGATCCCGACGAACGGTCCCCATGCCAGCCACCAAATCAGATAGGTCAGCGTCCATTCGGCGCTCCATTCACGCAAGTTTTCAAACGGTAACAGGTGGAACCCCAGTGCCGGCAACTGGGTAAAATATTGGCCGATCGAGTCGACAAACGTCTCGAAGATGAATGCCGTTGGCCCGACCAACGTGATATAAACAACCATCAGGATCGCCACAACCATGTTGGTATTCGAGAGCAGCTTGATCCCGCGGTCGACGCCCACGGCCGTCGAAGTCATGTAGGTGACGTACATGGCCCCCATGATCAGCAGCGACATCCCGAAGTCACTCGGGGTCCCGACTAACTCACCGAGCCCAGCACGGATCTGCAGGGCGCCCATCGTCAAGGATCCCGCGAGCCCGAAGACGACGGCGAACACACCAAGCACATCGGCAACTTCGCCGAGTCGCTGTCCGGTGGGGCCCGGCAACAGGTGCTCGATCGGTGCCGAGATCAAGGGCTTTTTGTTCTTGCGAAAGGTGAAGTAGGCGATCACCATTCCCGAAACCCCATAGGTGGCCCAGGCGTGCAATCCCCAGTGGAGATTGGTCAGCACAAAGGCAAGCCGGGCGGCCTCGGGCGTCTCGCCTGGGATTCCCGGGGGGCTCGAAAATGATA
>CAYNVI010000010.1:1044-22061 GCA_964400585.1 uncultured Pirellulaceae bacterium
CGGCCACTCCCCAGAAAATCAGCCCGGCACCCATCCCGCCCGCGAACAGCATCGCAATCCAAGAGACCGTTGAAAACTCGGGCTCTTCATCGTCCCCGCCTAACTTCACGTGGCGATACGGACCCAACGCCAGAAACGCGGACAAAATCAGAAAGCCGGTGCAGATCAGCAACCAGTACCAGCCGACGCTGGTCAGTACGAAGTTGGTGAAGCCGAGGGATGTGCCACTCATCCCCTGCGGATCGATCAGCCCCCAGCCGCCGAAGGCCGCGACCAGCACCAGCGAAACCACGAACACTCGATTCAACCTGACGCCGGCGAACAGACGCCGAGCCCCGCTTAATGACATGCGATGTTTCCCTTGAATCGGGGTGTGCTGCGGGCCGCGGGCTCCGAAATGACGAAGTCGCGGTGCCTTCCGGTCGCGGCGGCTTTAGTTTTCTGTCGCGATGCTAGGCGAAGCGATTGCCAGTGCACTGCGACCTTCGCGGTCCCCTGCAGGGCGGTGGTTCCAAATAGCGGAGGAATGTCGAATGGTGTCAAGTTGCCAACCGTCGAAATCATGATTTCTACGGCAGACCACTCAAATCGAGCCCGGCGCTCGATCGGCAAAGGCAACGCGCCGGGCCACGGACAACCGAACGAATCTTCGGCGACAATCAGCGTGGGGGGCCCAGGCTGGGTGAAATCAAGTCGTGAGCATCCCACGAGGCTGGTGATTTCAGGAAGATGGTAGTCGAGACCTCCTCCAAGGACGGAACGGACGAGCAATGATGGCCGTGCCTTGGTGGCCTGCTGGACAGATCTATCGGCGACCTCCGCCTCTAGCAGCGCTCTCCGCCCCCAAGCGGCAGACTGGAATAGTCGCGGGCCTCTTGAGCAGGTGACCGGCTCGCGGGCGCCTCTGAGATTTCGTTGGCAAGGCTGCAGTTCTGTTGAACCGCCCTTAGCCGAGGAGCCTTTGCATTGCCGAAGCGACGCCGAGGGTGACTTCCGTCATCCTCGGATAGTCGAGTGTCTCGGGCGTGTCCGTCGCCTGGTGGTAGTTTGGGTTGCGGAGGTAACTTGTGTCGGTGAGCATCAACGCGGGATAGCCTTGGTCCCAGAAGGAGCTGTTGTCGCTGCGGCGGATGTCGTGGATCCTCTCGGGCAGGCAGAGCGAAAACAGTGGTAAGCGTCGCGTGCCGCGTTTGAATCCTCGTCGGAACCGCCAGCACAGCTTCCCGGAGGACATATTGCCAACGGCGGCCAAGAAATTGCCTCGCTGGGGAAAGAACCGATGCATCCATGCGGGAATCGCGGCGGGAACGGACTGGGAGCCTGGGGCGAGGCTGTAGAAGCCGACCATTTCCAGGCAGAGCATGCCAACGATGTTGTCGCCGCGCCGACGTGACTCGCGGGCGTGATGCTGGCTTCCCATCGCATCCATCTTGAAATACGGCATTTCCTCGCAAGCGAACGCCACAAAGCGGGCCGTCCGTTGGCCGGTGTGCTCAGCCAACAGTCGGCTGACCTCTAGCAACACCGCTACGGCCGATGCGTTATCGTCGGCGCCGGGGGTGCAGAAGAGGGTGTCGTAATGGGCTCCCAACAAAACAACTTCGTCGACACGCTTCCTTCCGGAGCGTTCGACGATCAGGTTCGTGGCTCGATCGCCCATCGCGTCGTAGCATTCGCGCTGCGGGGGAGCTCCCATGTCGGCCCACTGGCCTTCGAGGTAGTCGATCGTGGCTTGAATCGTTTCCGGCTTGCGAAAAGTGCGCGGACCGATCCGGCCCGCCAACTGGTCGACGTGCTGGCGAAGGTTTTTCTCGGTCATGTCGCGGTCGATGGCCATCCACAGGGGGCAGTAAGCCGGGGAAGTGAGGAAATAAAAACAAATAAGCAAGCCCGCAGTCACAATTCAGGATGTTGGCTTGTTTTTTGCGGCGCTTTACGTTCGATTATCAGTTCATCGGTCGAATGGTTTCGCGGAGGAGTGAAAAATGTATCGCTGCAGCATGGCACTGGTGATGGTTTGTCTGGTCGGTGGGTTGCGGGCGGCTGCCGCGGCCGACGAGGAGACGACCACAATCCGGATTGGGGAACTGAACCAAGCGTACGTATCCGCTTTCAATGCTCAAGACGCTGATGAGGTCGCCGCATGTTTTCGGAATGCTGGCGATTATACGCTGTTGACCGGCGACACGGTCAGCGGCCGCAGGTCGATTCGGGCAGCACACGAATCATTCTTTGAGAACAATCCGAACGCCAAGGTGACCGGCGAACAAGTCCATTACCGGCAAGTTCTTCCAGGAGTCGTGTTGGCAAGCGGCGTCTGGGAGGTGAGCGATGGCCCCGCGGTCTACCCGTCCAAAGGGTTGTGGTTTACCGTGATTGTTAAGCGGGACGACCAGTGGCGATACGAGGCGATGCGGTTAGTGATTCCCGCCGAGCCCGAATAAGCGGCAGCACGAAAAAAAACTGCGGGCTTGCTAACGCCCTGCAGCCGGAGCTCTTCCCGCAAGGGGAAGGACGCGGGGGCGGGGATTTCTTTTTGCCTGTTGCTTAGCCATCGATTAGGTTGCGATACAAGCTGTCGAAAGCGTAGGCGCCCAACCGAAGCCCCTGGCTGATCTGTTGCTTTCCGTGGCCTGCTTGCCACGCCGGTTGGATCAAGTCAAAGAAGTCGGCGGCATGTTGTTTATCGATTTCTTTGTGTAGCTTGTAGTGGACCAGTTCATCGGAGCTGAGCCAGCCCCGCTCGAGGGTTGCCGTGCCGATCAACGAGGAGATGTCGGCGAAGGCGTACTCGATGATCCCCAGGCAAGCGATCCCCGTGCTCACCTCCTCGCTCAGGCATGCCGACATCAGGGTCGCGTTGAAGGCGTGAACCGGCGGTTGCATCGAACCGGCCTCTGGTCGCTCCCCGCTGCCCCCGAGCGCCTTCAGGAATTGGCGGAACGTGGCTTCATGGAACCTGTCCGACCGAAAATCACCATGTTCTTCGACCATGTTCTCTAAAATCCCCAACCGGTCGTTGCCCCGCGGTATTCGCATCACCAGCGCCGCCATCGGGCGAGAGAAATAGTTCACGGCAAAATAAAATTGTTGCTGCGAACGGTGGAACGTCGAAAGCGACATCTCGCCCGACATCAGTCGATGGAAGTAACGGTTTTGCAGCAAGCCGCTGTCGGCCAGGCAGGCGTCCACATGGCCCATCAAATCGGGCGACGTCGCCGAGGCACTGTCATCCATTGTTAGATCTCCGCGGTGTTAATCGACCACTTTCCCGGTCCCGCCATAGCATACCCAAACACGGTCGCCGGCGCCTTCACGGTTTGTTCCACCTGCAGCCCCGCTGACTGCAAAAGGGGATGAACCTCCGGCGGGCGAACGCAAACGAACAGCGCCGGAACTCCCCGGGACGCGCACCGCTGAAGTGCGGCCCGAATGATCGTGGCCCCGGCCTCGATCGAGCGGAATCCAAAGCACGAGAGGTGAGCGGACACCATCTCCACGTCGTCGCTGCGGAATAAACGCTTGCCACGCCGGGTATCTTCCAACACACCCGATCCGCTGCCATCCGCAGCGATCAGTCCGAGCGGGGGCATCCGACTGCGCGTGGTGGATTGGCCGCCATCGGTGGCAAAGCAGTCGAGGGTCAGTCGCTCGTATAGTCGCCGAGCATCCTCGCTGGCGCAGTTGTTGATTTCGGGACGGGGAGACGCGCCACTACCGCGCGACAGGCATTCGACCGGAATCCGCAAAACGACCAGGCGGGCCAACGCCGTAAACTCCGGAATCCCCAGTCGCCCCGTATAATTGATCGGACTTCTCGCGGTTCCCTCCATGACCACGCAGAATGAGGGTGTTGGTTCGGCCAGTGTCCAATCCGTCGCAGCACGCAACAGCCGCAGCAAGGTAAGTCCGGAGGTCGACCGCGACACCTTCAAGTCAGAAATATAACCGCCGCGTCCGTAGCTGCCGCCCGGTTGACGCAGCCGGCAAATCGTCGACGTAATCGTACCCACCACGTGCTCGTCGCGGGTGGCGATGAAACAGCGCGGCTGACCGATTGCCCGAAAGAACCGCGTGTAGTCCTCCCCGTGCGAAATGCGAAACCAGGAATCGGTTCCCAACGGGTATCGCATCTCCGCTTCAAACTTCTCCAAAGCCGCCTTCAATTCAGCTTTCGGCTCTGCTTGTATCGATTGAATCTTCACCTGCGGCTCCCAACGTGAAGTTCACGATAGAAAAAACTCCGGTCCTGGTGGTGCAATTGGGCGGCGAGATCGCGTTGCCAGGCCAACCCCGAGGGCACCGCCGGGATGTCCAATCTTGAGTTCAACTGGCGGATCACCACCATCCCGCCGGGCGCCAAGCAGCGGTGTACTTGATTCAATAGCTTCGCAGCCTCGCTCGGTCGCACCCAATCGAGGATGTTGGACAGGTGAATGAAGTCGTACGCCGCATCTGGCATCTTCGCAATGACATCAACCATGGTACCAACACTGAACTGAAGCGGACAAAGCTCAGCTGGCCTGGGCAGGTCCATCCAATCCCACGACGGACCGTTAAACCGGCCGGAGAAAAGCTGGTGCAAGAACGGATTGGTAGACGCCTCAAAGCGACCTAGAGCGAGTCGCGTCTGCGCCAGGAAATGCTGCGAGAACGACATCGCCGGATTTGCGGTCGCAGCCGGTCCGAAAATTTCGACCAGGTTGGTCAGCGACATCACTTCCTCGAACGCGTGCTCCAGTGCCTCTCCCAAATCGGAGCCCGGCGCCACCCGGTCCGCTTGCTGCGCCGTGTCGGACAGTGACAGCAGTTCGCCGATGGCCGCTCGATGGGGCCCCAAGATTTCCCGAAGTCGCGCAAAGACCCATTCGTATCGCGCGCAAAAATCGGGACCCCATTCGGCAACTAGCGAGGGCGGCCCCAAGGCATCCTGAGCGACACGCAAGTCGGCGAGCCGCCGTCGGAGTTCCCGCCGGCGGTCGGCCAGATCCATCGAACGATGGCCGAGTAACTTCCGTTTTTCCTCGCTCGTCGTGTCCAGCAGCATCGCCAGTTTGAGACGCGTCAGCGCTAGCTGGGCTGGGTTGGAGTCGACCAGGTGCAACGATTCGATCGGCAGCGTTGCCGACACGGCGGCGGTTTCGCCGCCCGAGGCGATCATGAGTGCCCGTGCGGGCGAGCCGACTTCTTCGATCAGCCGGCGGTCAATGCGCGGGTCCTCACGCACTTGGGCAAAGGCAACCGGCAGCGAGGTGGTTGCCGTCGCCCAGCGGTCACTGCTCGCGATCCCCGGCTTCCACATGCCCGGCTGCCACATCGACGTTCTCCTCCGATTGAACCTGAAAACATATCCGTGCTGCGACGAACAGCAATCCGCCGGCGATCAAGTCGATCGCATAGTGGTAACGCAAATAGATTGTCGAAAAGACCAAACCCACCGCCGGCAGAAGCATCACGTAGAACCGGCGACGCAGGTTTTGGCGATCAAACTCGATCAAGGCAAAGGTGATCAAGACGTGCAAGCTGGGGAAGGCGTCGTATACCGACGAGCCCTGATCGACGATCCAGCGATTCAGAGCCGTCACTAAAGGTCCTTGCAAGTCCGCCCCATAGTATTGTCGAAATGCCTTCCCGGGTCCCACAGCTGGGAATAACAGATAGCCAGCCAAGCCGAGGGCGTAGACCGAATAGATCCAACGGGCGAAACTCCGCGTAAATGGCAGCGGCTTCCACCACGAATGGATCACCGCAACGTGCAAGTAGATCAGGTAGGTCAAGTAACAGCCGCTCATCAGTTCATTCAGCCCCACCGTCGTCCAGGCCTGTACTGGAACCGATGGTGTGATCCCGAACAGCTGTTCATCGATGTGGAGCAACATCGCGTCACGAGGGGTGTTCCGTAGTGCGGGGACAATGGTCTCGACCGCTTTGTAGAACCACAGCACGTATGCGAACGCCGCGACGTACCGGCACTTCTGAACCCACTGGGTGTTGTGCTGCCGGGTGATCCGAACGGCCAGGCAAAAGCTCGCCGTCGCGACCGCGGTTGAAAGAGTTGCGGGGGCGGTGAAGCCGGCGCGGGCGGCCAGCGCCCCGGCGGTCAGCACTCCCAACGCCGCAAGCAGGATTTCATGCTGTTCCCAGCGGTCGTCGATCTGCTTGCAGGTCACGGGATCCTTGCAGGTCACGGGCTCAAACTGTCTCACCCCGTCGGCCCAGCGGACTTCGTTGCCAACTCTTCTTGATGAATTCGCAAGCGAACTCAACATACGACCGCACGAACGGCGCCTGTCGTCCGTGCAACTGGTCCTCGATCTCGAAATGAAGCCGTTTCAGGTGGTACCAGGGGACGCGAGGAAATAAGTGGTGTTCCAGGTGATAGTTTTCATTGCACATGAAAAACTCGGTCAGACGGTTCGTCAGGATCGAACGCGTCCCGCGAATGGGATCATCGGGATCCTCCAGAAACGTGTGCTGACTCATCCCCCGGATGTTGACCATCGTATTGATCAAGATCATCGGGATCAGCCAGGCGTGCAGGATCACGTGCCAGGGCGTCACAGTGAAGGCCACCCCCAATGCGATGAACAGCAAGATGACTTCGAAGGCAATCCAGCGGCGATCCGAGGGTCTTCCCTGCCGAAAGCCGAGGATCGGAATCATCACAATATAGATGGGGTAGCCGACAAGCAGCCGCAGCCAGTGCATGCTGAACACCAACCAAGTCCAGCGGGTGTAGTTGTCGAAATGATCCGGGTCGCCTTGCTGGCCAAGGTGCTTGTGATGGCGTAAGTGCAGGACTTTATAGGCCGAATAGTTTTGCAGGACGGGCATGGCACAAGCGATCCCCAAGGCCCGGTTGAGCACCTTGTTGCGAGACAGCACCCCGTGGACGGCCTCGTGGGTAAACAGGCTGATCCCATGCAGAGATGCCGCGGCGATCAGGTAGAGCGGAAGCGAGGCCAGCAGAGCGCCCATGCCCGCTGGGCCTGCCTGCAGCGCGAGGACGGCCCAAGCCGACGACGAGTAGAGCGCCACGAAGAGCACGCCGCGCAGTAGCGAGCGATGATTCGTGGCATGCAACTGGGCCAACACGTCTGCTTCAATCACCACGCCGTGCGAAGCGACTAAGCTGTTGGGATCATGCTCAGTAATCGAATGCATCACCAGGTTCCTTGCCAAAACAACCAACGGTGTTTGCATGATACCACAGCCCGAGCGACCGTGAACCAGTCAGCAAAGGAACCTGCGGACCGTCGTCTCATCGGAGCCTGATCGGCTGGTTTCCAATCTTCGTGCGGTAGATCAGAAATGGTCGCCGGCGGAGATCCTGGCCGTGGTGGAATTGAGCCTGCCGGTGCAACTGGTTGCACGTCATATAAAGATACCCGTCGGCCGCGACCGCGAGCGTATCGGGCCACAGCATGGTGGGATGGTGAGCGATGGTTTCCCACTTGCCATCCGGTTTCCAGCGTACCACCGCACTGTCTTCGTAATTGGTCAGATAGACATAGCCGGCCGCGTCCGATTCGAGGCCGTCGGATGCGAAACCGCGGTCGCCGTGATCGATAATCGTCAGCGTTGTTTGCTTGTCGTTGTTCGACCGGTCGGTCAGCGCGTCAATCCCGACGCTGTAAAACCGGCGGCTGGCCAGCGGGCAGTAGTACAGCCGCTCGCCTTTCGCACCGATCGCAATCCCATCGCTGCCCGTGTCGATGTACTGGGCGTCAGCATCCGCGGGCCGGGCCATCAGCGGCTGGGCTTCCACGATCGGCAGAAACCTTTTTGCCGGCTGCACCGAACGATGGTTGGTCAGGCGGCGCCAGGCATCGCCCGCCGCCAGGTCGACCACGATGATTCCGCCATGAGCCGCCGAATCGGTGATGAACGCCGTTCCCTCTTCGCCCCGGCTGAGGTCAAATCGCACATCGTTCAGGTAGGTCGTCGGTAGCGCCACGTCAGGCGGCAGTACAATCTTCTTTTCAATCCG
Source organism: uncultured Pirellulaceae bacterium (assembly GCA_964400585.1). Classification (GTDB taxonomy): domain Bacteria; phylum Planctomycetota; class Planctomycetia; order Pirellulales; family Pirellulaceae; genus CAYNVI01. Next base: position 9,035 of record CAYNVI010000010.1, read on the forward strand.
GCCGCTGGCCAGATCAATCGCCATCAGCTTCGGTCCGCCGCGCTCCGCCTGTTGGAATTGCGGCCGGCCGGTGTCCAAAATCCATAAGCGGCCAGCCGGTCCGACGACGACGCTTTGCACCGAGATGAAGTGATCCGAATCTTGCCGCGATCGATAATCTTGCAACGGCTTTGAAGGATAGGCGACGGGCACGCCATCGACCAGTTCGGCGACCGTCGTTTTAATTCCCTTCTCCCAGCGCGGAATGCAAATGAAGATCCGTCCGTCCCCGGAGACAGTGATTCCGGTCGGCATGTCACCGTCGATCAGCGCGACCTTTTCGAGGGTGCCAAGAGATCGCTCGGCGGGGAGATCGCCAGCCGCCTCCGCAGGCGGTTTGCCTGTAGCGAAGGCTGGTGTGAAGACAAACAGCAGGAGGATGGTGAACAATCGATTCGGGAACATGGCCACTCTCTTTCTTCGATCGCGGGAGCGCGGAAGGTGGAAGCGCGAAGGAGCGGCGTCCCCGAGACGCGTAAAGAAAATGTCCCGGCAAACCGCGAGGGCTGCACGCCAGTCAAACGCCGACGCCCAGCGTCCGCAAACGCCGCGCCAGAGGATTCACCGGAAAACCTCCAGCAGCCACCAACTCGAGCAGCCACCAAGGGGGGCAGCCACCAAGGGGGGCAGCCACAAAGCGGGCCGCGCCGTCAGTCTCGCTGGACCATGAACTGACGGAAGCTTGTGCGGAGGCACGCCGGGGAAGGGAAATCACCAAGAGGCACGTCGGGCAGGCCGACATGCTCGCCGCGCCGGGCCGTGCTCAACGGACGTCGCTCTCTACCAGCGGCATTGAGATGACCAAACCCGCCGTGCGTGCTTCGTTGCGGATGCGTCGTTTGACGTGACATTTAAGGCACTGCGAACCAAGGCGAATCGGGCCGGCGAATTGGTAGCGTGTCGCGGTGCGGTGCTCAGCAAACGGCTCGCCGGCAGCCAGGGTTTTCACGGCCGCTTTTTCAAATGGCGTTTCGGCTTCGTGATCGGCGTTGACGATGTCGGTGTTGACGATCAACCACTTCATCGTCACGTCGTGCGTTTCGCTCATCTCGTGAAAAACGTCTTCGAGCGATGCCGAGGGAATCGCATGCGCGTCGTCTTCGTCGAAGAAGTCGCGATGCATGATCTGCAGCGTGCCCCGCACCATTTCGTGCAACATCTTCGCCCGCGTGCGGGCCTCGGCGAGCGTGGACGCCGCGGTTTCTGCTGGTTTGCTTTGCGGGGAATCGCTGTCTTCGGCCCCTAACCAAGGCGTGCCGCTGAGCAGGAGGGCCACTACGAAAAACGTCCGGTGGATCACGCGCTCGCCTCCCGTTGCTCATCGGCGGGAGCTCCTTCGAGACACTTTTTGCATTTAAGTGAAAAGCCGATCATGGATGACCGTCCGTCGGCGGTTTGCACCCATTCGCGACGGACCGACGGCGGGTCGTGACGAACGTGTTGGTTATGTCCGCAGGCGAGGTGGGCCACCCAGTGTCCCTCCTCGTCGGTGTGGAATCCGGTAATCGGCTGCGGTCGAGCCTCCTCGGCAATCTTCATTTGGTCGGACTTTCACAAAGTGGAATGAGCGGCCTGGCTGCGTTCACCATTGCTTGGTGGACCCGTTCTTGAAGCGTGACGCCAGCAACACCCTGGTGTAGTTTCCCTGGCGGCGTCGAGGCAGTCAAGTTCGGCCGGTAGCGGACAAGCGGGGGCGTGCAGGCCCCGCGGGCCCAGGACATAAGCAGTTCAGCAGCAAGCTTTCGCTTTAACAGCCATTCAATTCCAGCTAGAAGTAATAACCGAAATTGATGTTGAAGCGTGCCTGCCAGTTCTCATCCGGATTAACGCCCAAACGGTTGCTGGTAAACGAACCGGGCGTCAATCCCGTCGTGTTGCCGAAGCCACCCTTGTTGCCGACAAAGTCATTGCCATCGGAAAACGCGAGGTCGAAATAGACGTACCATTGGCGGCGGGCAACGGCAGTTCCGATGACGATCAATCGGCTGTCGTTGAAGGCGGATTCCTGCTTCGCGACGACGCTGTATTCCGTGTAGGGAACGAGATAGTCGATCCAATCGATGTCGGGGGTTTCGATCGAACGGCTTAACGAGACCGCGGGAACCCAGGCTTCGGCGGCGACAAGCGAGGGGAAATCGTAAGCCCCGAATTGAACCAGTTTGCGACTCCCGAGCGGCTGGGCAGCGTCGACATCATAGCGGTACGAAGACAATTGAGCCGCCAGCGTCCAGTCTGTCCACTTCTTGACCATGTGCAGCGAACCGGCGTAGTGATTTCCGTCGTCCTGCGTACCGTTGCTCTCCAGCATTCCGTACTGCAGGGAGCCACCCAACTCGACGCGGTTGGCATCGCCAATACCGTAAACCAGCCGGGCGTTCCACTGATTGCGTTCTTCGTAGCCTCGTCCGCTCTCATCGACGACGTCGTAAGAGTAGCGGACGCTGTCTTTGGAAAAGTTGTTCCCCGTCCCGTTGCCTTCGTCGGCGAGGTAGTAGCCGAGATCGATGGTCCAGTTGCCGAAGGGCCTGGTGTACTTGAAGCCCAGGTCCATATCGTCCGCGAGGCCGACGTAATAGTGCTGGTCAAAAAACCAGCTTTGGGAAACGCCGTAGGGGCCCGGGCCGAAGGGAACCCGATTGATGCCCGCGCGGAACCGACTCTCGTCCGCGAAGTCATAGCCGAGCCAAGCGGTGTGGATGAAGTGGAACGTGTCGCTGTTGCTGCCTTGGTAGCCGGGATAGAAGCGATATTCGGCTTTGCCGAGGAAATTCTCTCGGCGGTAATCGAGGTCGACGCGGAAGATATCGAGGCTGAACGAACCGCCATCGCCGCGGGTCCCGCCGCCCCGTCGCTGCTCGTCGACGTAGTCCCCGATCGTATAGTTGGTCCGCATCGCTCCGCCCACGGTGAGCGTGCCGCCGAATACATTTTCAAAGGTGATCTTGTCGGATCCGGCGTCGCCTGCAGTCTCCTCCACCTTTTCCTCGACGGGAGCGAGTGCCGGCGCGCCCACCGCGTCCGGCTCGCTCGTTGCGTCCGGCTCGCCGGGGACCTGAACCGATCCGCCGGGCGTCTCGGTTTGCGGGGGTATCTCCATTGGGGCGGGGATCCCCGCTTGCGCGGGGGCAGCCCTCCCGGAAACGGCGAGCAAGTCCGAAACGGCGAGCAAGGGAACCAGCAGCAGAAGCTGGACGTTTGGGCTGAGGCGGTTGTTGCTCCGGTCCATTTTCTCTCAGGCGAGGGAGGTTCCGGGACGCTATTACAATCCGGGCCCCCATGTAAAGGAATCAATGGATGTTTTTTTCATTTCCCCCCTCAAAATCGTCTCGTCGGAGGCGACGCGGGTCACTTCGCCGCCTGCGGGTAGCTCCAGTAGCCGATTTTCGCTCCCGGGGAACGGTCCGTCGCCGGCCTGTGAATGGGCATCTGCCTGCCAAGGTGCCCCTCCCGGGTTGCCCGAGCCGGGGGCGCTGCGGGAAAGTTGAGGGAACAGCTTTCGTATCGGGTTTGTCTTCCGATTCACGGAAAGGGATTTACCTGGAGAGGTCTGCATGATGGCAACCGCTGAGCAAGCCAGAACCGATCGGACGTGGCCGTTGCCGAGGCAACCTTGGGTGATGCGGATGCGGTGGTCCGAATTGCTGTTCGCGCATTGGCCTGTCGAACCGAAAACGCTGACTTCGTTGCTCCCCGCCGGGGTTGCCTTGGACACTCGCGATGGCAAAGCTTGGATCGGTGTCGTCCCCTTTCGGATGTCGGACGTGGCACTGCGACTCTGTCCACCGCTGTCTGGGCTAAGCCGTTTCCTGGAATTGAATGTACGAACTTACGTGACCGTGGGCGGCAAGCCGGGCGTGTGGTTCTTCTCGCTCGACGCGGGAAGTCGCTTGGCCGTGCGGGTGGCAAGAGCGACATTCAATCTGCCCTACATGGACGCCACGATGGCAGTCGGGCGAACCCCAGAGGGCAACATCCATTATCAGAGCGAACGAACGCATCGCGGCGAACCGAAGGCTAGCTTCGATGTGAGTTATGCTGCGGCTGGCGAATTCAGAGAAGCCGAGCCGGGGTCGTTGGCGCAATGGTTGACGGGGCGTTACTGTTTGTACAGTACGAATCGTCGCGGCCGAATTTTTCGCGGTGAGATCGACCATCCGCCTTGGTCGCTTGCCCCGGCGAGTTACACGCAGCGAACCAACACGATGGCAGCTGGCTTGGGGGTTCATTGCGACGCCGAGCCGCATTTGCTTTTCGCAAAACCGGTCGACGTACATGCTTGGCTGGTTGCTCCATGCCGCTGATGTGATCGGTAGCGGCCGCTATTGTTGGCTGAGCGTCAGTCCTCGCAAGCTGGCGTCACCACTGTGGTCCACCGTGGCGTTCAGAGCCCCGCTCAAGACCAACCCATCGACGCGGGCACGTGCTTGGGCGAGCTGCTGTTGGGAACCGAGGTATTGCAAGTTCGCGTCGAAGTAGTTTCGCCGGGCCTGCAGGACTTCCCCAAAACTCCGCTCGCCAGCCTGGTAGGCAAGTTCTGTTAGCTTCAGTCCTTCTTTGAGGTTGGGCAAGATTTCGCGGGCGTACTGCTCGACGGCAAAACGCGACGAATCGTAGTCGCTGGAGACCGTTGCCAAGCGCGCCTTGATCGAGTCCTGCACGCGTTCGAGTTCCCGTGACGCACGCAGATGCTCGGCGCGTGCCGCGGAGATGTTGCCTTGGTTCTTGTTAAACAGGGGGATCGGCGCGGCGACTTGAAAGGTGATCATCCCGTGGTTGGTGGCGTTGTCGTAACCGGAAGCGACTAGCCAATTCACGTTCGGGATCGGCTGGACCTGTTGGCGACAAAGGTGGCCGCGAGCTCGCTTGATTTGCGCCTCAGCCGCCTGGACTTCGGGGCTGGCTGCGATCACGGCGGAGGCGACGCTGGGCCAATCCAGCGCGGCTTCGCCACGAGGGAGGCTGCCCTGCAGCGGAACCGGCGTCATGTCGGGATCGCCGGCCAATGCCGCGAGCGATCGCCAGGCAGCGTCGTACCGCACCTGCGCTTGACGCAGGGCCAGATCGATCTCGTTTTTCTGCCCTCGGGCCTGCACGACTTCCAGTTGCGATCCCTCTTTGGCGTCCCTGCGTTGCTCGGCGATGTCGACTCCCGCCTCAGTTGCCGCTTGGAAATCGCGGATCCGATTCACTCGTTGTTGCCCCGCCAATGCCTCGTAAAACGTGAGGCGAATGTCGGTGGCGATCCGGTACTTTTGCGCTTCCAGGTGCATCCGTTGAGCACGCAAGGCTTCGTTGAGCACCGCCCGGTTGAGACCCAGTTTGTCGCCGGTGATCATGGTTTGCGAGACGGATACCGTATGCTGATCGGTCCCCTCGTCGGCGAGTTGGATCGCGTTGTAAGCGAGCACAGGGTTGGGACGCAGACCGACCTGGGTTCTGAAACCAGCCGCTTTGTGCGTCGTCGCCGCCAATGCCGCGATCGTCGGGTTATTCGCCAAAGCAATCGATTCGATCGCTTCGAGTGTGAGCCCGTCGGGAGGCGATTGGAGAGCGTGCGATTGAAGTTGGAGAGCGTGCGATTGAAGAGCGTGCGTTTGGACCGAGGCAGGATGCCTGGACGCGGAGGATTTCACCTCCGGACGGCTGGCCGGAGCGGCCGCAGGCAAGGCCATGATGTCCCGGAGAGATTCAACGGGCGAGGGGGTCACGGCGCTGCCCATGTGTTGGCAACCCACCAGAGAACCCATCGCTGCGCCCAGGGTCAGCGTCAAACCCAAAGCCGCCGGCAACCGCCGACGCCGGGAGTGACGGGCCCGATTGTCGGCCGAGGGGGTTGCGAACACCGTTTCTTTCTCCAGGAAAAACTGGGACTTCCGGTGTGCTTCATCGGTTCGGGACGAGCAGCAGGTCAGGTCGAACCGCTGCCATCGCGCTGATCCCACCCCTGGCGGTTCGGGTGATGACGATTGTGCGGATGGCCCCCGTGCGGAAGCGGCGCTTCGAGGCGCGCCAGCACGCCCCTGCGATCGCTGTTTTTCCGGGGGAGCATCACGGCCAGGGGCAGCGTCGCTGGTTTCCAGACGCTCGGTCCGCCGCTGACCGCAACGGCCGAGGTTTCTTTCCAGTGGCCCCTTCCAGGAGGTTTAGTTGACCGGCCCCCAGATCTCTTGCAGCAACTGGTACATGCGGGGGTCGTGCTGGTTCAGTTCGGCGCGCACGAACGGGAAGAAATCGTTGACGCCCAAATAGGCCTCGGTCGACTCGGCAAAGTACTCCTTGTGATTGCTCAAGGCGTAATGCTCGACCTGCTTGCCGGTGTAAAGCAGGACTTGCGAGTAGATCCCCTGCTCCTCGGCGGCGGCAAAAGCCGCCCGGATTTTCGCCTCCTCAAAGCCGAGCACCTGATCGTGATAGGCGTGGGCCAACTCGTGCAAGATCACGTAAGGGTGCTTGGCCCAGGTGCTGCGTTGGATCAAGTCGCGGGCGTGCGGAATGTGGACGTGTTTTTCCAATTGCGGGTCGTGTCCATTTCGCTGTAGCCAGCCGCGACTGGGATGATACTGCATCGATTTCAGGCCGGGGTTTTCTAGTTCGATCCAGATCCGCAGCATCATCAGTTGTTCCAGTTGGTCGGCGGGAACGATGAACTTGATCCGCTGCAGATGGTTCGCCAGGGCCTTCCAGGCTTGCTCGTAGAGCTCCTCGTGTTCCGGCGTGAGCAACTGCGGATCGACCGCAATCGTCCAGCCTTCCAGCTCTTTTTCGACCGGCTCGTAGAAGCCGGTGTCTCGGTCGGTCGGCTGCGCGGAGAGCAGCAGCGGGCAAAGCAGCAGGGAAAGGATGGCGGGCAAACCGAAACGCATGATGGTTCTCCTGGAGGGCTAGCGAGTCAGGCGATGAGGAACCGTGGCAGCGTAATGTTAAGGGATTTGGCGTCGCTCGGAGGTAGGTCGGCAAAGCCTTGGCGTCCGGACCGCCGAGGGCACGTGACGGGAGGCTCTGTTGGGCGGGGACGGGTAGGGCGGACCCAGGTTTGGATTTCAGAAATTTTTCAGGAAGGTGGAAGAATTTCGTTGTGCCAGGGAGATGAAACCCCTAAGTTTCCCGAATAGAGGTTCTTATTCTCCCTTCTTGTCTTTTCGGAGGTGCCGCCGTGGCCACTGGAATTAGCTTACGCAGGAAAGCGTTCACGCTCGTGGAACTGCTCGTGGTGATCGCCATCATTGGCGTCTTGGTGGGGTTGCTGCTGCCTGCGGTCCAGGCAGCGCGGGAAGCCGCTCGCCGAATGCAGTGCTCCAACAATCTGAAACAACTCGGATTGGCGATGCACAACTACCATGACACCTACAATTCGTTTCCCGCGGGCGGAACGTCGCTTCATGGAACCGGTACCGGGCATTTCGGGGTCGCGTGGTTCGCCCCCTTGATGGGGTTCATCGAACAGGGGAACGTCGCTGATCAACTGTACATCGGGGGGAACCACCCGGGTTGGGCGCACAGCGGCCAGAGTGGCGGCAGCGTCAATGGGCAACGTTTTGACGGGATTCGGTTTGCCGCTTTTCTTTGCCCCTCGAGTCCTTTGGAGGACATGAAAAACGTCGGCAGTTACCGGCACACCGTGCCCAACTACGTCGGCATCAACGGCGCCGTGGACATTGCCGGCTCGTTTGTGAACAACTCCGGCCGACAGCGGACCTGCTGTGCTTGCTGTGGCAGTGTGACCCCCGGCGGTTTGGTAGCCAATGGAGGCGTGTTGATCGGTCACGGTTATGGCGGCAAGCCGAACGGTATTGCCACGGTTGGGATGAACGAAATCACCGACGGCACTTCGAATACGATCATGATCAGTGAAGCGGGCGACTGGGCGCTGGATGGCAACGGCGCGAAGGTGCAAATCAATTCCAACCACGGCTGGCTGATGGGCATTCCGGGGCCGAATCGTCGCCACTTCAATCTTACCACGATTCGCTATCCGCCCAACACCAAGCCGATCACCCTGCCGGGCAGGGGGAACAACGATGGACCGAACAACGGCCTCTACTCGGCACATGCCGGAGGCGTGCTGGCGGCCGTGGCCGATGGATCGGTGCAGTTCATCAGTGATAGCACCGACATGGTCACGCTGAGCCGCCTGGCGACGCGTGATGACGGACAGGTCGCTTCGATCGGCAACTAAGTGCCTTTCGGAAAGCAAACCTTGGGCCAGATCGCGACCCCTGTTGCCTGTCGGCAAAGGGGCTTAGAGCCTATCCGGAAACCAGCCAACTGGCCGGGCAGCGGCTCCTTTCGTTCCCTCTCGCCCCGCGCAGCGGGGGAGAGGGGTAGGGTGAGGGGGTTTCCGGAGAGGCACTTAGCTCAAGGCTTTGCAGGTTGGCACAAAGCGGGCTTCTCCTTAAGCCTGCTGGATCGTATAGCGCTTCTCGAGCGAGAAACGCGCCCTTTCTTTTGTTCTCCTGTGTTCTCGTCTGGGTAAAGGTTGGTTAAGCATGGTCGCTCTCTCGCGTTCCGTCTTGGTGGGGATCTGCTCCGCTGTCGTCCTCGTCGCCATGCTGGGTTGTGGGTCCAGTAGTTCGTTTCCTGGCGGTACCACCGGCACGCTCAGCGGAGTCGTGACACTCGATGGCGAGCCCGTACCGGTGGGCACATCCGTCACCTTCATCCACGGCGAGACCGCCCAGCCAGCCGTGGCGGTCACTAAGGAGGGGGGCGTTTACACGGCGAAAATGCACGACGAGCCCAAAGTGCTAACGGGAAGCTACCGCGTCGCGGTCGCCGATCCGCCCCAGCCGAGCCTCTCGCCGGAGGAAATGGCGGCGCAGATGGAAGGAGCCTACCTAGGGGAAGAGGAATCGGTGCCGGAGGGCGTGATTCCGCCGAAGTACAACATCCCCGACTCCAGCGGCTTGACCGTGGAAGTGGTCGAGGGTGCGAACGAGTACGATATCACCATGACTCGTTAGAGGCGGTCCGAAACCAGGAAGGCGTACCCCGCAGCCACCTCGGGGTGTTCCCTCTTCCGCTTGCGGGAGGCATGTCGGGTGAGGGGTTTTCTGGAGAGGGCCTTCGAGATCACTGTCCCATTTCTTGCAAGCTGTGCTGACGCCCGATGCGAACCATCACCGGAGCGATCCTATTATTGACGGCGGAACAAGCGTTTTCGCACGCTCATTTGGTAGGATTTCCCCTTCAGTCGGTGGCCAGCGAAGTGTTGGTGCCGGCCAGCATGGTGCTCGCCGCTTTGGGAACCGCGCTGCTGGTGTGGGGATTGTTGGCAGACTTCCGCCAGCCGAAGCCCAAGCCTTGAGCGTCCGGCACCCCTCTTTTGCCTTGGTGTTCCCGCATGGCAAGCTCTTTCCTCGCTGCCCGCTACTGGCATTGGCTGGCGGCGGCCGGGGTCGTCCTCGGCGTCGCCTTCTGCACGAGTCCCTTGTGGCGAAAGCGGTCCGCCGAAATCCTGCTGGCGAGAGCGACGGAGCACCTGCGGGCTAGCCAGTATGTGCAGGCCGAAGAGGTGGCCAGCCAAGCCTTCCGGATCGCACCTGACCTCTCCCGGGCACTGCTGATCGCCGGGGATGCAGCCAAGCGTCAACATGATGCTTCCAAAGCCATCCACTATTACCGGTCGGTACCGAGCGACGGCGGCAGCGTGGAACTGGAATCACGGTATCGGCTCGGGCAGCAACTGGCCCAGGCCGGGCATGCGCGGCAAGCTGAAGCCGCCCTGCAACGCGCCCTCCAGATCGACCCCTGGCATCCGGGGGCCAATCAGGCCTTAGCTCTCTTGCTGCAAAAGCAGGGGCGGACCTGGGAATCGGCCCCCTGTCTCCGCCGCGCGATCTTGCGTGGCCAGGTCAACAAAGATCACGTCATGATGGTGGCCGCGGTCGACACCACCTTTGTCTTGGATCGGATGTTTACCGAAAAATGCTTGGCGTCCGAACCGCGAGATGAATCGGTGCGGATTGTCGAGGCTCGACAAGCGCTCGTGGAAAAGCAGCATGACCGAGCCGAGGCGTTGTTGCGACGGATCGTCCGCGCTCAGCCCGATTTGATCGAGGCGCAGGCGCGGCTGGGTGGAATCCTGTTCTACGGACACGAGGATGCAGAGTTCGTCGCCTGGCACCAAGGTCTGCCAGCTGCGGCGGATCAGCATCCTGAGATCTGGCATCTTCGCGGTCTCTGGGCGCGGCGCAAGCAACAGACCGCTGCTGCCGTCCGCTGCTTTCTTGAATCGGCGCGGCGGGATCCCAATCACAGCGGCGCCGTCTTTCAGCTGTCGCAACTGTTGCGTCGTTCGAAATACGCTTCGCTGGCCGATTCCTTTGCGGCCCGCTCCAAAAACTTGTCGCAGCTGAATTACCTGCTGGCGGAACTGCGTGGGATGAATGATTTTCGGCTGATCCGCAAAGTGGTCGATTTGCTGGAGCGACTGGGGCGCCCCCTGGAGGCGGTCGCCTGGTGCCGGGTGGTACAGCAAATGAATCCGCAAACCGAGTGGGCGGCGGCGGAGGAGCTTCGCCAAGCGAAAGGACTGGTCCGATCCGGTGGGCTGTTGGATCAGTTCACGAGCCCACCCGCCCAGTTGGCCCGCCGCGTCGAGCTTGAAGAATTTCCCTTGCCCGACTGGCAAGCGACCGCTGCGGAAACGAGCGATGACGCGGCGAACCCCTTAGCGGCCGATCAGACGATCCGCTTTGAGAACGCAGCGGCCTCGGCAGGCATCGATTTCCGTTACTACAACGGAACCACCGAGACCACCGGATTGGAGCATATCCTGCAAGCCACTGGTGGAGGGATCGCCGTCGTCGATTTTGACCAAGATGGTTGGCCTGACCTCTACTTCATCCAAAGTGGTGAGTACCCGATTCAAGCAGGCCAAACGCGTTACCGCAACCGATTGTACCGCAACTTAGGAAACGGGCGGTTTCAAGAGGTGACGCAGGAGAGTGGTTTGGGAGACGGTGGCTATGGACAGGGCGTCGCGGTGGGCGATTTTAACAGCGATGGGTTCCCGGATATCTACGTCGCCAATTTTGGGCCCAATCGCCTCTATCAGAACCGTGGGGATGGGTCGTTCATGGCCGTCCCCACATCCGCCGGAGCCGACGGGGATCATTGGACAACCAGTTGTGCGATCGCGGACCTTGATGGCGATGCCTTGCCCGAAATCTATGCCGTCAATTACGCGCTTAAACAGGAGGTCCTGGACCTGGACTGTAAGCATGAAGGGCAGCCACGAACCTGCGCCCCGACGCTCTTGACCGCAGCCCAGGATCAGCTGTATCGCAATCTCGGCAACGGGCGGTTCGCCAATGTGACCAGCGACAGCGGAGTCGTGGCCACCGATGGGAAGGGGTTGGGACTGGTCATTGCCGATTTCGAAAATCGAGGGCGTCCCGACATCTTCGTCGGCAACGACACGACAGCAAATTTTTACTTCCGCAACCAAACGTCCGGCCCCCAGCAGGCTTTGCAGTTCCGCGAACAGGCCATTCTGTCGGGAGTCGGTTTCGACGAGGTGGGGAATCTACAAGCCTGTATGGGAGTCGCGACGGGAGATGCCGACGCGGATGGGTTGTTGGATCTCTTTGTCACGAACTTCTACGCTGAATCCAATATTCTTTATCAACAACAGGCGGATCACCTGTTCGCCGATCAGACTCGCAGCGCAAACCTACGCGATTCGGGATTTCATCTGCTCGGTTTCGGCACGCAATTCATCGACGGGGAACTGGATGGCTGGCCGGACCTGATCATCGCCAACGGCCACATCGACCGCACCTTTGCGCATGGCCATCCCGATCGCATGCCGCCCCAGTACCTGCGGAATACCGGTTCCGCAAAGTTTTTGGAATTGCCCGCCGATAACCTCGGTCCCTATTTCGAGGATCGGTATTTTGGACGTGCCCTGGCGACGGTCGATTGGAATCGCGACGGCCGAGAGGACGTCTGCATCTCGCATCTGGATGCGCCGACGGCGTTGTTGACGAACCAGACGGCGGACGCGGGCCACTACTTGGCGGTCCGGCTGAGCGGGGTGGAAAGCAACCGCGATGCGTTCGGGGCGATCGTCACCCTGGAAGCCGGCGGGCAGCGGTGGATGCGTCAACTGGTCGCTGGCGGGGGCTATTTGGTCAGCAATCAGCGACAGCTGATTTTTGGGCTGGGGGACGTCGACGAGGTTTCGCAGATGACGATCCAGTGGCCGTCGGGCCGGACGCAGGCCTTCCAGAATCTCAGCCCCAACCAACAGTTGCTTGTCATCGAAGGGCACCAGCCCTTCCCGCTGCGTCGGTGACCGCAGGCTCGGCCGCGGACCAGTGCCTTCCACCAGGGCATTGACGCGTCTGCGGCGGGCTCGGTCGCGGGCGGCGAACGCGTTGTGTTGACGATCTCTTTTGGGCTAAAATATCGCCATGAACAAGCCACTCCCCAGCCGTCGCTTTGTCCTCCAGTCCCTCGCCGGTTCCCTGGCCTTGCCAGGCCTGCCCTCGTTGATGGCCGAAACGACCGGCAACCGCTCCCCGATTCGCACCGCCCGGGGTGCGGGGCAGGGAGCGCGCCGCTTCGTGGCGGTCGGGAATCTCCTCGGCTTTCAGCAGAAGCATTTTTTTCCCGAAACCGCGGGAGAGGCCTTGGAGGAAACGACGCTGCTCAAGCCGTTGACGTCCAACCGGGACCACGTGACCGTCTATCGCGGGCTGGATCATGGGCTGCGGGGCGGGCACTTCGCCGTCCATACGTTTCTTTCGGGGGTGTTGCACCACGAATCGAAGAAACGGGCGAACGGCAATGTCACGATCGACCAGTTCATCGCCGAAAAAGTGGGCACGCAGACTCGCTTTCCGTCGCTGACCGTCGGTTCCGAAGGGGGGATCCACGGGGGCTGTCAGCTCTCCTGGACCAAATCCGGCGTGCGTGTCCCGCCGATCACGGGGCCGGCCGCTTTGTTTGAGAAGCTCTTCGTCACCGAATCGAAAGGACGTCG
>CAYNVI010000011.1:0-21157 GCA_964400585.1 uncultured Pirellulaceae bacterium
ACCGGGGTATCGAGACGGACCTCTCCGATCGTTTGGAGGGTCCAGGTATCGAGCTTTTCGCGGGCCGACAAGGAGGCGACGGCCGGCCGCGCGGCGGTGCGTCGGTTGGGAGCCAGCACGGTCGCTTGTGCCAAAAGCGGCCCGCCCAGGGTCAGCAGCAACAGCAGGCCGAGCGAACCCGCGCGACCGAGGGCTCGTGCCAGACCGCCGGCACCGCGTCCCGCGCGTGACGCCCCCCAAACGATCCCGGTGGGTTGAAGCGTGGTCGATCGGCGGGCAAGCATGGAGGTCCCAAAGGGAACATTGTGGAAACGTGACACGGGCGTCGGGCCGGGGTCGGCGGCGTCGCGGGGACGGAACCGCTCAAATGACCGATACGCACCGTGAAACACGGCATTTGGATTAAAAAGCGGCGCTGTGCAGCCTAGAACCGTCGCAAGTTGGAGATCGTCTGCATCATCTGATCGCCCGCCTGCACCGCTTGGCTGTTCAATTCAAAGGCCCGCTGGGTCGTGATCAGATCGATCAGCTCGCCCACCGGTTCGACGTTCGACGCTTCCAGCGCTTTGTGGCGAATGACGCCCGCGCCTTCCTGCCCCGGAACGGCCAGGCTGACCGGTCCCGAGGCGTCGGTTTCCTGGTACATGTTTTCGCCCACTTTCAGCAACCCGTCGGGATTGACGAATTGGGCGAGTTGGATCTGGCCTTGCTGGGCCAGCTCCGAATTCCCAGGTTGCCGAACCGACACGGTGCCGTTGTCGGAGATCACGATTTCGGTCGCGTCGTTGGGGATCGTGATGGCGGGCTCGACCAGACGCCCGGTTTGCGCCGAGCCGACGACCAGGTTCCCGTTCGCATTGATGTCCAGGTTCCCCGCTCGCGTGTACACGGTCTGCTGCGAGATCGGGTCGAGCACCGGCAGGTAGCCGCGCCCCACCAAAGCGACGTCGAGTTCTCGCCCGGTATCTTGCAGCGTTCCCTGACGTTGGTCGGTTTGGGTGCTGGTCACCCGCACGCCCAAGCCGACCTGCGTGCCGACGGGGGTGGGGTTTTGGTCGGCATCGACGCTCCCTGGATAGACCTCGTTGCGGTACAGCAAGTCTTCGAAGTTGGCTCGATCCTTTTTGAACCCCGTCGTATTGATGTTCGCCAGGTTGTTGGCGATCACATCCAGTTTCGTCTCCATCGCGTCCATGCCGGTCGCGGCGGTATACAGCGTTTGGACACTCATGCAACAGGACTCCTGGCGAAGGGGAGGTCGAGATCAAGCGGTACGAAAGCGTCTCATCCCGAGCGGGTGAGAGAGCTTCGATGGCGTTAACTTTGCAGGACGCGGGAGATCAGTTGGCCCATCACGTGGTCCTGGTTTTGAATCATCCGCACGTTGGCCTCGTAGCTCCGGGAGGCATCGATCAATTCCATCATGGCCGCGGTGGGGCTGACCCCCGATTCCTCGACATAGCCACTCCGTACAGCGCGCTGGTCGGGGGCGGCAAGATCGAATTCCGCGAGCGGCTTGAAAAGGTTTTCGCCCAGATGGGTCAGATCGCCCAACGATCGGGGTTGGGCCAGCATCATGTCCCAGGCAGCCCCCGCCTGACGGATCTGTCCTCCATCGTTGACGCTATAGGGCAGGGTCGGGTCGATCTGAATCGGTTGGCCTTGGCTGTCCAAAACGGGCAGCCCGCTTTGGTTGGTCAGCTGCCCGCTGCCGTCGAAGAGGAAGTCACCGGCCCGGGTGAGGACTTGTTCGTTCTGGTGCTCGACGACAAAGAATTGGCTGGGATGGTTGATCGCGAAGTCGGTGCGGTTGCCTGTCTGGCGGATCGGCCCGACGCCGAACTGGGTGGCCGCCGCTTGCATCGTGACCCCGCCTCCGACATCGTCGGCGCCTCCTTGCCCCGGGGCGACCTGCCCGTTTTCGACCATTTCCGCGAACCGGCTTTGCAGGATCGCTTGCTGAGGCTTGTAGCCGGGCGTCGAAACGTTCGCCAAATTGTTGCTCAAGACCTGCAGGCGATGATTCTGGGCTTGGGCCCCCGAAGCGGAAAGATAGAGTCCGTAAGGCATCGCCTTTCCTCGAGGTTGGGGGCTGCGGGCGGGCGGCGCGACGTGCCGCGACGGGATCGGAACCGTTGCTTTCCAGTAGCAGGAATGGGGACCGCAGGGCAAGAGACGTTCGGACGGGAGGTTCCCGCCCGCCGCCTGGAAGCACTGACCCCGTTCGTCGGTTCGTCGGACCCCGTTCGTCGCTGGTTTTGCTCCCCGACCCCTTTTCGTGGGGCGGCGGTTTTCTGGTATCATGCGCCGCTTCGCTGTCCGGCCTGCTTCTTGTTTCTTTCCCCCGCATCGACCCGCCTGTTTGCTCATGACATCTACTTCGGTTGCCCAGCGGTTGTATCGTTCCAGCGACGCGGAATTGCGGTACCTCCCCGAGGGACCCTACCCGCTCGACGAAGGCCGGTTCAGCTTTGTGGCGATCCAGCATGGTGCCGAAGCGGGCAACGGGTCGCTGAACGTGTTCGATCTGGCCTCCGGCAACAATCGCTCACACATCCTGCCGGGCCGACCGGGATTTGCCTTTCCCTGCGACGATCACGAATCGTACGTGGTCGGCTGCGAGCGGCAGTTGGCTTTGTTCAACCCGATCGATAACCGTTGGACGCCGATGGTCGAGGAGGTCGATGCGGGCGTCGAGAACACGATCATCAATGACGGCGTGGTGTTTGAAGACAACCTGATTTTCGGCACCAAGGACCTGGAGTTCAGCAGCGAAAAAGCGGGGCTGTACCTGTACCGGGGAAAAGACCGGCAGTTGATCGCCCTGCGGACCGATCAGATCTGCAGCAACGGGAAAGCGGTGACCCGAGATGCCGACGGCGTGGCGTTAATCGACATCGATTCGCCTACCCGACAGATCGTCCGCTACCGACTTGATCTCGAACAGGGATCGGTTTCCGAGCGAACCGTGTTGATCGATCTGGCCGACGATCCGGCGGTTCCCGACGGGATGATCCTGACCCCCGACGGCCAGGGGATCATCGTCGCCATGTTCAATCCCAATCCGGCCCCCCACGGGGAGACCCGTTGGTACGACCTGGGCAGCGGCCGCCTGCAGCATGTCTGGCAGACACCGGGTTCGCCTCAAAACACCTGCCCGAACCTGATCGCCTACAATGATCGGGTGCATCTGGTGATCACGACGGCGGCCGAACATATGTCGCCGGAACAGCTGGAACGGGCTCCCGAAGCAGGCAGCCTGTTCATCGCCCCGACCGACTTTTCGACGGTCGGCGATGCCCCCCGATTCCCGATACCTTCAGCGACCCGTTAGGCGTCGAATTTGTTTTTCCAGGGATGGATCAGTCATGGATGCTTTGTGGCAAGAGGATGCTCCGCGGGAAGGAAATATCCACGATGGGTTCGGCTTCGACCCGTACCATCCGTATACCAATGCCCGTCCGCTGACCCGGGTGGGCGGCCCACGGTTGCCGCAACTCCGCAGCGAAGTCCGTGAATGCTGCCCCAAGGTCCCGGGGGTCTACGGGATGTTCGATCGCCGCGGCCGGCTGATCTACGTGGGCAAATCGAAGGCGCTCCGCAGTCGCTTGTTGAGCTATTTCAGTGAAGCGAACGCCGAGGAAAAGGCTGGCAAAATCATCCAGTCGACGCGGGCGATCCAGTGGGAGACGCAGCCGAGTGAGTTTGCGGCGTTGCTCCGTGAGCAGCATTTGATTCGCCGTTGGGTGCCGCGGTGGAACGTCCAGGAGATCCCCAAACGTCAGCGGCCGGTCTACCTTTGTTTGGGCCGAGCCCCGGCGGTTTACTTCTTCTTGGCGCGTGTTCCGCCCCAGGGGACGGTCGCCTGTGAAGGACCGTTTCACGGGGCGAAGCGGATGACCCGCGCGGTCGACGCGCTCAACAAGTTTTTTCGGCTGCGGGATTGCTCCAGCCAGCAAACCTTCCGCTTTGCCGAACAGTTATCGCTGTTTCAGCTGGAACATCGTCCCGGTTGCCTCCGGCATGAAATCGGGACCTGTCTGGGCCCGTGTGCGGCCGGCTGTTCCCGAGCCGATTACGACCGCCAGGTGATGGCGGCGAAGAGTTTTTTGGAAGGCTTCAATGACGAACCGTTGGCGACGCTCCAGGAAACGATGGAACGCGCCGCGGCCCGGCATCAATTCGAGTTGGCCGGGCGGGCGCGTGATGACCTCCGCGCCTTGCAGTACCTGCACCGCAAACTGTTGTTCCTGGCCGACGCACGACGCAACTACACGTTTGTCTATGCCGTTCCCGGATTTGATGGGTTTGCCGTCTGGTACCTGATCCGCAACGGCGAGGTCGCCGACGTGTTGCAGGCCCCGAAGTGCCCGCGCAGCTATGCGGAGGCGCGGCCCGAATTGCAGCGGTGGAAACGCGAATCGGCGAGCGGCTCCGGAGGGAGCAACGGATTGCGCGCCCACACCCTGTCGCTGGTCGCCAAGTGGTTCAATAAGTATCGCGACCAGCTGGCGTGGACCTTCCCGCCGGAAGAAGCGGGCCGCCGCTACCGCAGCCGCAAATTACGCTACGCGACCGCCTCGTAGATTATCGGTACCGGGACGGCAGCTACTGCGGCGGGTCGGTCGCCTCGGCGGCTTCGCCCGCCGGTGCCGAGTCGGTTTCCTCGATCCGCTCAATCCGGCCAAAGAGATGGCCGCCCTTGGGGCCGTGGTCCCAGGTCCCGGCGTAACGGTTGCCGTTGATCACGACCCGCGACGAGAAGGTACCGAGGCCGGGGATCCAGAGCTTTTCCAGCGTGATCACCGGCGTTCGCCCGGCCCATTTGACGGGCAGGTCCATCGGAATTTCGGTGTCCGTGTCGCCGTAGCGGATCCGTGCGGTGAAGCGGAAAAGGTCGCCTTGCGGTAGCTTTTCGCATTTGCGGATCGTGTATTCCTCTTCCGGCATCCGCCCGCCCCGTCCGTCGGCGTCGAGGATCGTGAACTGTCCGATAAACTTCACGCCACTCATGTATTTGGCAAACCGCGCGTTGCGGGCTGCTTCCTCGGACGAGGATTCTGCGGCCGGTTCCGGCGTCGTCGCAGGCTTCGCTTCCTGGGCCCAGGCCAGCGGGGCCAGCGGCACCGGGACCAGAACGGCAAACAAGAGGCAAGCGAAACGCTTGGAGATCGAGCACGACATCAGCAGCATCCTTCGAGTCGGAGGGGAGGAGACGGGACAAAACGGTTATTCGGAGGCAGGTGTCTGCTGCTTATTCTAGGCAGAAGGGACAAGGTGAGGGGACATGCAGGGAGGGCGACTCGCGGGGGGCGACTCGCGGCGGAGTTGGCATTGCCTCAAAGTTTTCCCGGAGAACTACGTCCTCTGGTCCCGCAGCGCCGACCTCCTCCACGCCCCCTCACCCTCTCCCTTCGGCGTCGCGACGCAGGCCGCTGCGGGTGGCGGGGGCGCGCAGCGGATCTTCGGGCCAATGGTGCTTGGCATACCGGCCACGGAGATCTTTGCGGACCTGCGGGTAGGTGTTGGTCCAGAAACTGGCCAAGTCGTCGGTCACTTGTTGGGGCCGCTGGTTGGGAGCCAGCAGGTGCAACTGCAGCCGGACCCGGCCCGCGGCGATCGTGGGGGAGCTTTGCCAACCAAACAGCTCCTGGAGGCGGACGGCCAGGACAGGCGGTTTGTCCAGCTGATACTGGATCGCCAAGCGGTTGCCGCTGGGGACCTCGATGTCGGGTGGGGCCAGCCGATCGAGCTGTTGCTGTTGTTCGTAGGAAAGTTTTCCCAGCAGAAAATCTTGCCAGGGAGCCTGGCGGAGTTCGGCCAAGCCTCGCCGGCCGCGGCACAGCTGGAACGCGACTTCTTCGAGCACCGCCTGGTCGATCCGCGGCCAAGCCTGGTCGGGGAGCCAAGCGGCGAGGCAGCCGACCCGCGCCAGCCAGTTCTGCAAGTCCGCATCCTCTTGCGGGAAGACCTTGTGCCAGTGCCGCAGGGCTTGTTCGTACAGCAACCGCTGGGCTTCGTCCGGGTCGAAGCGGTCGGTCGGGGTTTCGGACAGCATCAAGCCGTTCCAGTAACTGCGATGGCGGGCGGTAACCTGCTGCGTGGTGGGGTGGAAAAAACATTCGTCCGCTTCGACGATCGCTTCGTCGTCGAGCCATTGGCGGTCGACCGCCGAGGCGACCCGGACTTTGGCATCGCCGCTGCCGTGTTGGACATCGATACAGAGGAAAAACTCCCCTTCGCGCGTCTGGCTTTCGCGGAGCAGGCGGACGCCCTGCCCGCCGGCGGTGATCGCCCGCTCGCTACCGGGGGTCCGGCGGCGGGCCAGCCGATCGGGATACGCGGCCAGCAGAGCGCGCATCACCGCTTCATCGGGAGCGACTCCGCTGGCCCGCTGCGGTCCGACGCCGCCTTCGACCAGGCCTGCCAGTTGTTCGGCAACCCGGAAGACGTGCTTGGCGGCGGCATGCTGGATGGCCGGATCGTCGCGTCCTTCGGCGTAGGCTTCCAAGCGCGTCAGGCGGTCGATCACATCCGAGCGACCGCAGGAGACCAGCCGCCGCCCGCGCCCGCCGCTGGGGACCGAGCGGTTGCCGCCTGGCGGAGGGCCGCTGCCCGGGCGCCCCCGAAACGGATCGCGTTCGCTCAGCATCGCCGCCACGAGTGCCGCCCGTCCCGCCACGCCGTATGCCTCGCCCGCCAACAGCAACCTCGCCAGGCGGGGATGGAGCGGCAGCCGCAGCAGGCGGCGGCCGAGTTCGGTGATGACCACCTCGTCGGGGGCGGGTAAACGGACGGCTCCCAGTTGTCGCAGCAGTTCCTGGGCGGTGGCGATCGCGGTGGGCGGCGGGGGATCGAGCCAGGGAAAGGCAGTGATGTCCGGCTCGCCCCAGCCGGCCAGTTGCAGGACGGCGCCGGCCAAGTCGCTGCGGAGGATCTCCGGGGTGTCCCGTGGCGGGCGGGCTCGCTGGCTTGCCTCGGCCCATAAACGGAGGCAAAGCCCTGCCGAGGTGCGTCCGGCACGGCCGGCCCGCTGCGCCGCGGAGGCCTGCGAGATCGGTTAGATTTCCAGTCGTGGCAACCCGACCCGCGGATCGTACCGGAGGATCCTCGCCATGCCGCGGTCGATCACCGCGGTGACCCCGGGAATCGTCGCCGAGGTTTCGGCCACATTGGTCGACAGCACGATCTTCCGTTGGTCGCTCGGCTGCAGCACGTGATCCTGGGCGGCCGGGGGCATGTCGCCAAACAGCGGCAAGATTTCGATCTCGGGGGAAGCCGCACCGCCACCGCCGCGCCGTGGCGATTTCGCAGCAGCCGATTTCGCAGCGCGGTGCGGCTTGCCGCCGCGGGAGCGGTCGTGACGGTCGGCGATCAGCGGCTGCAAGGCCCGTTCGACGCGGCGGATCTCGCCGACGCCGGGAAGGAAGATCAGCACGTCGCCGTCCGTTTCGGCCAGGGCCGTGGGAACGGCTTCGGCCACCTGCTCTTCCAGGGGCCGTCGCGGAGGGCTCGGTTGATAACGGATCGACACCGGGTAGGCGCGTCCAGCACTTTCGATGACCGTGACCCGCTGCCTGGCCGCCGCGGGCTCCGGCGGCGCTTCCCCCGGGGCGCTGTCCGCCGGCAGGGGGCGGCCGGTACGGAGGAAGTCGGCGATCGGCTGAGGGTCGAGGGTGGCGCTCATCACGACCAACTTCAGTTCGGGCCGGACGGTTTGCCGCAGGCGTTGGACCATCCCGAGCGCCACGTCGGCTTCCAGGCTCCGTTCGTGAAACTCGTCCAGCACGACCGCGTCGATCCCTTCCAAGAACGGATCGGATTGCAAGCGGCGGAGCAGCACCCCGGTGGTCACCGCCACAATCCGGGTCGAACGTCCCCAGCGGCGATCGAAACGGACTTGGTAGCCGACTTCCTGGCCGACGGAAACGCCGCGCCGTTGGGCCAGGCGGGCGGCCGCCGCCCGCGCCGCCAACCGTCGCGGCTGGGCGAGCCAGAGTCGACCGATCGGCGGATCGCTGGTCAGCATGGCCAGCGGCACCCCGGTCGTCTTGCCGGCACCCGGGGGTGCTTTGATCACGACGGCGCCGTCGCGGTCGATCCCGCGGAGGATCGATCCTAACACCTCATCGATGGGTAAGCCGTCGCGGGTCATGGCGTGGGGACCAGCTCCTTGAAGGCGAGCGCCACCTGACCGAGCATCTCCAGATTGACCGTATGAGGACCGTCAAAGGCAAGGAATTCGACCGCCACGCCCGCCGCGACCAACATGTCGCGGAGGGCTTCGCCGCTGGTAAAGGGGAGGATAAAGTCCTGACGCCCATGGCTTTGGAGGACCCGCGTCGACCGCAGTTTGGCCGCTTGCTGTTCCCACGCGGTCTGACAAACCAACATGCCTGACATCTGCAGCAGCATCGCCGGCGGTTCTGTCAGCCCCCGCAGGGCCGTATCCATGGTCAGCATCGCCCCCTGGGAAAAACCGCCTAGGACCAACTGCGAGGGCGAGCTGCCGAGTTCCCGCAGGATCGCCCCGATCGCCTCGACCAGCAAATCGCGGGCATCGGCCATCGCCGGCGGTTCGTGCTGGTGCAGTTCGCGCAAATCGCCCGTGCCGACCTGCTCCATCAGCTGCTGCATGTTGATCGGCCACCAGGCCCGCCCCTCGGGCATCCCGAGCGCGGCCAGCGAATGGGGGGCAGCTGGAAAGATGAAGCGGAACGAGGCCGCGGCCTCGCCGAGCAATTCGATCCAGTGGGGCGCGAAGGGCACGAGGTCCTCCGCCGGGGCTCCGTAGCCATGGCAGATGACGACGGGAATCGACGGCGCGGGTCCGCCGTCGATGACCACGCAATCGAGCTGTCCGTAGGTTTGGCAAGAGGCGTCGGTCATAGCGGTACGATCCAGGGGAAAAAAGACGTCGGCAGTTCCGCGACAAGCCGGCCAGCAGGACGAACGAGCTGGCGGGGCGTTCGGCGGCGACCGCGAACGACGCGGCGAAGCTGATTTTAAAGGGCCGGCGGTTTTTTGAAGCCCCCCGCTTTCTCGCTTCTTGCCGCCTCGGAGGGCCTAACTGGTCACAACATTCCTCTTTCCCGCGTTGGGCAAGATTTGCTACGGTCCGGCCGAGGGCGCTGCAGCCGGTTGGCTGCCACCGGCACCGCTGGGCTGTCGCCCCTCGATCACCGATCAATCAATCATGTCTCGTCGTTGTGGGAGCCAAGGATGGTACGCCGCCGCAGTTTATCGCAAGGGGGCATCGCCTCGCTGGTGCTGTTGATGTTCGCCGCCTCGTGGGCCCCCGCGCAGACCCCCAAGCTGTTGCGGATGTTTGGGAAGGACGCCAAGCGTGTGGAAGCCCAGCAATCCTTTGAACTGACCGAATTGGAGGGGCCGTGGATGATCCTGGCGGCCACCTTTGCCGGCGAGGCGGGCAAAGCGAAAGCGACCGCCCTGGCCAAGGAATTTCGTCAGGACTATGACCTGCCGGCCTTTATCCACCAGGAAGCCTTTGACTTCACCCAGCCTCTGGAAACCAAGGGACGCGATCCGCGGCGGATGCGGTATGCGAACGCCCAGGCCTACGAAGCGTACGCCGTCCTCGTCGGGGAATACGACTCGGTCAATCACCCCGAATTGCTGAAGACGCTCGATCGGATCAAAACGGCGACGCCGCGGGCTTTCGATTTGGAAGGCAACGACGAATCGACCAGCCCCTTGGCTGCTATCCGGGCGCTCCATCGCAAGTGGGTGGGGATGAAAAAAGAAGGCCCCAAAGGCCCGATGGCAAATGCCTTTGTGACCCGCAATCCGATTTTGCCGGAGGAATTCTTCACGCCGCCGGAGGTCGATTCGTTTGTCTACAGCTTGAATAAGAACGTGGAGCACAGCTTGCTGGACAACCCCGCCAAGTTCACGGTGGTCGTCCGGACGTTCGAAGGCCTTTCGACCTTTGTCGACGGGAAGAAAGAAAAAGAATTCGAACCGAGCGGTGAACGGCTCAACCGGTTTGCTCAGCAAGCCCACCTGATGGTGACCGAGCTTCGCAAGCAAGGGGTGGCCGCCTACGAGTTCCACGACCGCACGCGGTCGCTGGTCACGATCGGCAGCTTTGACGAACTGGGGCGAGAGACGGCCGACGGCGGTTTCGAATACGCCCCGGAGATCCAGCGGACGATGCAAAAGTACAGCGCAGGGAACCGCTTCGAACGCCGCTCGGATGGACGGGTCGCGATCGCGGCCAACCACGTCAAATCGATCCCCTTCGATGTCCAGCCGAGCCCGATTGCGGTGCCTCGTCGGAGCAAGCAAAGCCTGTACACCGCGGCGCTCGGGTTCGGAAACGACAACGACTGAACGCCTGCTCGCTTCCCTCGCCCCCTGTTGCTTGTCGCCTGATGATGCGAAATAATCGCATTGACAGCCAGGAACGCAATTCGAGGAGGCGGAGGTGGCGAACAAAAAGAAGGGTCGACGGAAACCGCCCCCGCGGCGGAAGAAGCCACGCTCGCCAGGCCGTCCGGACGCTCCCAAGACCGCGGTTCGCTCGGATGCCGCGGAAGCGCTGCTTCGTCGTCTGCGCACCCTCCGGGTGCTCTGTGGCCCAGACGAGCACCCCGCCGATGTCGCCGTCTGTCATCCGGACGCGACGCAGCCGCCAGATCCCGCTTGGGCCGAGGATGTCGACCGCGTTCGCGAGGCGTTGCAGGCGGTCGCCCAGGGGGAAGACGAGCGGTCGCGGCAGTTGCTTCAGGCGCTGCCGCGGAAGAGTCCCCTCAGTCCTTGGCGATTGTTGATCGCTGGATTAAGCGATTGGTACCGGGGAGAGCAGGAGCGAGCCGCAGCCGCTTGGGATCGGCTTGATCCGCAGCGTCGTCCCGGCCGGATCGCGGCGGCATTGCGGGCCGGAGAAGCGTTCCAGCGCCGCTCGGAACGCGCCACCTCGCTCGATCGCCGGGCAGCGTTGGTGCATGCCCTGCGGAGCGAACGCCCCGCGCTCGCCGAAGCCGAGCAAGCCACCCGCCAGGCAAGGCTCGAAGATGTCTCTGCCGATCAGCTGCAGTGGTTTCGGCAGTGGCAAGCCTCCTGGAGTTCCAGCGAGCCGGAGTTGGTCAAGGCGATCGGGCGGAATCTGTTGGTGATCGCGCGGGACCACCCAGACAATCGAATGGTCGAACAGCTGGCAAGTCGGGTCCCCGGTCCCGCGCATGATCCGGCGAATTGTCTGCGGTTGATGAAGTACTACGAGTTATTTGTTGATGGCGAGGAGCGGATCGCAGCGGTCAAGCAGCGGTACTTGCAACAGGACTTGCCGGCGTGCCGGACGCTGAGCGCGCCGGTCAAGGCGGCGGTGGCCAGCAAGCTCCATTATCGCGAGGCACGCGAAGTGGCGGGCGAGCTGCAACGCCGGCGGAATTTTATGCGTTTCGGCATGGGTCGCCGCTTTGCCCAGGCGGAGCAGGAATTGAGGCGGCAGGCCGAGCGCGGCTTTCGCGCCGCGATCGAGGCGTATCCCGCCCATCGCCAGGCTCATCAGGACCGCCTCCGGTTGCTCGAGCAGGGGCCGTTGAGCGACCCTTCGACGAAGGCCGCCGAGCAGGCCCAGCAGGCGCGGGTGGCCGAGGCGATGGAGCAGTGGGCAAGCTCGCTGCCCGAAGACATTGCCCCCCGCCGTTGGTTGGTCCATCACTATCTGGAAAATGATCGTCTGGACGAGGCCACGCCGCACGTCGAGATGCTGCAACGCCAGCGGCTGACCGATCCTTGGGGCCGCGCCCTGGGATGGCGGCTGGCACTCTTTGGGGCGATGTCGCTGGCGCGCCGCAAACGTGCCGTCGGGCAGGCCGAAGCGAAACTGGAAGAAGCGAGCCAACGATGGCCCGCTTGGCTCGGTCGAGAGTGGCTCCCGTTCCTGCAAGCGGCACTCGCCTGGCGGGCGGGAGAGGACGAGCGATTCGCCGCCCTGCGGGCCGAGGCCGAAGCGGCGGTGGGCGATTTTCCGCTGCTCCGTCAGGTGATGCTGTACGCCGCCGCCCGGCGGCTGCACCTGCCCAATCCGCAGGTCAAGCCGCTGCGGGATGCGTTGAGCCGGATGCTTGCCAAAAGCGACGGGCTCGCCCCTCATGATCTGCTGAAAACCGGCGCGTTCCTGTGGGATCTGGAACGAATCGGCGCGCTCTATCCTGGCTACCGGACCCACGCGGGCACGATCTGCGAGGCCCTGGGCGATGAATTGGCCGCGCCGGAGGGAGCGTTGTCAGCGGAATCGCTGGGACCCGCCGCGCTGTGGCTGGCCGGCCGCCGCTTCGGCGCCGAAAGCGGATCCACTCGCGTGCTGTCGCTGCTGATAGCCCAAGTCGAAAGCGACCCGTTGGTGGCGGCGGCTTACTTGCGAGAACACGCCGAGTGCCGGCATCAGACGAAGCCTTATCGCCACGAATTGCAGGCCTTCCGGATGCTGCAGCAGCGGGCCGACGCGATCGAGGACCCGTTCTATCATCACTACATCGCCGAGTTGCTGGAGAAGACGAAATGGCTCGACGAATACAGCGACGAAGCGCCTCGTCGGCCGAGCCCCAGCTGGCTGGATGACCCCGCTGATCTGGAGGCCTGGTTTGAGGACGAAGAAAATCCCGACGAGGACGACACGCCCTGCGACTGCATCAACTGTCGCCGCGATCGCGGGGAACTGAGCGATAAGGAGGCGGAAGCGATCGAGGAGGTGGAACTGTTGGAAGAAGCGCTCGCGGACGAAGAATTTGGCCCGCATCCCCCGGAGGTGATCGAGATGGTTCGCCAGATGGCGGCAGCGTTGGGGATGGATTTCGACCCCGATTTAGCGGACAAAGCGGGACCGGCCTCGTCACGGCGACGGGGTTCGCGACCGGCCCGGAATTCCCAGAACGCTCGCTCCTCGTCACGAAAGTAAGCCCGCTCATGTCACACGATCCTCCCCATCAGGTCCTCGGGATCGACCCGCTGGCTTCCCCCGCGGAAGCCCGCCGCCGCTATCTGGAACTGGTGCGTCAGTTCCCCCCGGACCGGGCCGCCGCGCGGTTTCGCGAAATCCATGCTGCCTATCAGGCGTTCACCGACCCGTTGCTGCAGGCCGAGACCCTGCTGGGTGGCGAAGGGGAGCCGGAAGCGGCCCGTCCCTGGAAGGAAATCATCGCGGAGGCGGCCGAGACGCCCCCACGACTGGACGTCGATCTCCTGCTGGCCCTGGGCAATCCCTGGCACGAGCCCGAGGAACCCGAGGAAAACGCGCCGGGTGAACGATGAGTGAAGAGTCCGAAACTGCCTTCGGGATCGTCGACGTCGTGGAAGCCTTCACGGCGATGCGGCACGAGCTGAAGCTGCAGGGCAAAGAGGGCCGAAAACTGGTCGCTGCCGTCGAGCAGGCGGTGGCGCGGCTGGAGGGTGCGCTCGTTGCACAGGCAACCGCCGAACCATCAAGCAATGAACCGTCCACCAACGACCGGCCATCCAGTGGCGGGAAACCTCCGGCCGACGTGTCTGCGGCGAGCGGGCCCGCGGCCAAGGCCTGGGCTGAAGCGGTCGCCGAGCTGGACGAAACGGTGCAGCGGTCGGTCGCCGCGGCGATCGGCTTCCTGGAATCGGCGCCCGCTGACCGCCCCCAGCAGGGCCCGCGCGAAGGCGGCCTGCTGGCCGAAATCGTAGCGGGCTATCGACGGCTGCCGGCATGGCGACGCTGGGTCGCTCGGCCGTTGTACCTCTCTTCGCGGTCCGCCGTGCAGGCCCATCAGAAACAGCAAGCCGAGGGGCTGCAAGCGACGCTCGAAGGGCTCCGTTTGATGCAGCAGCGGGTGGCACGGTTGACGGCCGACTGTCAGATTGAACGGGTCGAGACCTGGGGGCAGCCGTTCGACCCGAACGTGATGAACGCCTTAGAAGCGATGCCTCGCGGGGCGGCCGACGAGACGGGCTCACCGCCCGCTTCGGGGGAGGTGGTCGAGCAGTTGCGTCCCGCTTACTACTGGAATGGAAACTTACTCCGCTACGCCCAAGTGCGGATCGCCCGCTGAGGCGTTGACGGGCTGCTGGAAGCTGGCGGGGGAACGGGCTTGCGGTGAGCGACGCGGATTCCGCCTGGCGTGGCACCGCACGACTTGGCGTGGCACCGCACGACTTGGCGTGGCACCGCACGACCACGGACTGGGTTGCCGTCGGCCGCGTGGGCGAGTTCCTCCCGGACGGTCGATCACCCGCTTTCACCCGCTTTTTGAAAACCTTTTGTCGACAAGGGAGTGCCATTGGATGTCGCAAGCTGATTCGCCGGTCATCGGCATCGATCTGGGGACCACCAACAGTGTGGTCGCCGCTTTCGTGAAAGGGCGTGTTCAAGTCCTCCAGGTAGAGGGCGCGGAGATCCTGCCTTCGGTCGTGGGGCTCGACGCGGCCGGCGAGCTCCTGATCGGGACGCCCGCGCGGAACCAGCAAGTCGCCTTTCCCGAGCGGACGGTCGCCTCGGTGAAGCGTCAGATGGGGACGTCGGAACGGTTGAAACTGGGTGACCAGGGTTTCACGCCCCAGGAGATCAGCGCCATGCTGCTGCGGCGGTTGAGCGAAGCGGCCGCCGAGCAACTCGGTCGACCGGTCGAGCGGGCGGTGATCACGGTCCCCGCCTTCTTTGACGAAAACCAACGGCAGGCTACCCGCGAGGCGGGACGGCTGGCCGGGTTGCAGGTGGAGCGGATCATCAACGAACCGACCGCCGCCACCTTGGTCTATCACGGAGCGGCTGAGACGCAGTCGCACGTCGTCGTCTATGACTTCGGGGGCGGCACCTTCGATGTCTCCCTGGTGCGGATGGAAGAGGGGGTCACCGAAGTCCTCAGCAGTCGCGGCGACACGCAGCTGGGCGGCGATGATTTCGACCGGGCCCTGATGGAGTACGTCGCGGCCGATTTTCAGACCAAGCAGGGCGTTGATCTGCTGGCCAGCCAGGGGTCGCGGTGGCGGCTGCTGCGAGCTTGCGAAACGGCCAAAAAAGAGCTCTCCCAGCAAGCGAGCACGCGGATTGTCGAAGAGTTTATCGCCAGCCAGGAGGGCCAGCCGCTGAATCTCGATCTGGAGATCACGCGGGCCGACTACGAAGGCTTGATTGCCGGCATGGTCGACCGCACGATCGCTTGTGTCGATCAAGCCCTCCAAGACGCCCAGTTGACGATCGACCACATCGACGACCTGATCCTGGTCGGGGGCACCACGCGGACCCCGCTGGTCCAGCAACGGTTGCGTGAGGAGTTCGGTCGCGAACCCCGTTGGGCGGTCGACCCTGACCTGGCGGTCGCGCTCGGCGCGGCGACGCAGGCGGCGATGACGGCGGGCGCCGACGTCGGTCCCGTGCTCGTCGATGTGACCACCCAAACGCTGGGAGTGGAGGTTTTAGACGACCAGTTGGGACCGGCCGGGGAGACGGTCTTTAGCCCGATCATCCATCGCAACAGCCCCCTCCCGGCGATCTACGAGCAGCGCTACTTTACCTCCTACGCCGGGCAGGACCGCGCCGAGATCCATGTGCTCCAAGGAGAACACCAGCAGATCGACCGCAACCGCTCGATCGGACGTTTCTTCCTGGAAGATTTGAACACTCAGCCCGACGGCGATCGCGCGATCCTCGTGCGGTTCGAACTGACCTTGGATGGCACGCTGCGGGTGACGGCCACCGAAAAAGCGACCGGCAACAGTCGGACGCTGGATGTCGATAATGTGCTGGCCCAGTTTCGCGAGGAAGAAGGCGAAGCGGCCTCGTTGCGACTCGATGAAATGTTCGGGGGCCTGCACGGAGCCGCGACGCCAACCGCCGCGGAGGTTGCCGGCACGACCGACCAGCAACCGCTGGAGACGGTCGACGCCGCATCCCGTCCGCTGCCGGCTGAGGAGGCCGAGGGCTCCGCGGTCGAACGCTTGCTCGCCCGCGCCGCTCAGATCCGACCGCAAGCGGGCGACGAAGATGCCGCCGAGATCGCCGAGGTCTCGGCGCGACTGCAGGAAGCGGAGAAGCAAGGCGAGACGAGCCAGGTTGAACAGCTTTCCGAAGAGCTTGAAGACATCCTTTTCTACGTGCAAAGTTGAGCGATCCCGGCATGGTCGATCAGCCCACGCTCCGCTGTCCCGTCTGCCGCGCCCGCCAGCCGTGGCAGCCGACCTGTCGCCGTTGCCGCGCCGATTTGCGGCTGCTGGTCGCCGCCCTGGACGAGGTCGAACGGCTGCAGCGGTGCCAGGCCGCCGCGATCGCCGCCGGCGATTCGGCAGCGGCCCAGCGGGTGGCCGAAACGCTGCGGGAGATGCTCGGCAACCGCGCGGATCAGGCTCCCCCGCCGCCCGGCCCACCGGCGCCCCCGCAGAGTTTTTTGCACGAATGAAACAGGTCAGCCAGGCAAAAGCTCCGCAATGCAACACATGTGGCGGCTGGCTGGTTTTCAGCCTGCCTGCTCTCGTCGACCGTCATCAAACAAATCAGGAAGCCAAAACATGCTGCGGTTGGTGCTCGGAACCCACAACGCCAAGAAACTAAAGGAGCTGCAGGAATGGCTGCCCACCGATCGCTTTGCCGTGAGCAGTTTGGCCGAGATCCCGGAGGCGATCACCGTTGCGGAGACCGGGACCACCTTTCAAGCGAACGCCGCCTTGAAAGCGACCGAGCAGGCGCGGCATCTGGGCCGCTGGGTGCTGGCCGAGGACAGCGGGATTTCGGTGGCGGCCCTCGACGGCCGCCCCGGCGTCTACTCGGCTCGCTATGCCGGCCCCGACGCGGATGATGCAGCGAACAACGCGCGGCTCCTGGAAGAATTGGCGGGGGTGTCGGACGAACGCCGCCAGGCCTTCTATACGTGCCAGCTCTGCCTCGCCGATCCCGCAGGATGCGTGCGGCTGGAAGCGACCGGCCAATGCCACGGCCGGATCGGTTGGCGGCTCGCAGGGACGGCTGGTTTCGGCTACGACCCGCTGTTTGTCATCCCGGAATACCACCGTACGTTCGGGCAACTCGGGGCGGTGGTCAAACGTGCCTTGAGCCACCGGTCGCGGGCCCTCCGCCGCTTCGTGCCGCGTCTGCTGCGGCTCGCCGAGCAGGTCCATCCAGGGTAAGTCAGCGGAGGGTGCGGCTTTTGGTGGGCCGCGCCACAATGACCCTCTCAACCCGCTCCCTGCACCTTGCCACACCCTCCCGCTGGGCTCAGTGTTCCACACAAGTCGGCCTTGCCGACTCTTGCTCCCTCTCCCCCGTGAGAAACGACCTCCGTTGGCTTTCCATCTCGCCAGACATTGCGGTCGTTTCTCATGGGGGAGAGGGGACCAAAAAAACAGCCTCATCAGAGATGTGTGTAACCGTCAGCCCGGGCGAGGGTGTCTGTGCTCAGTATGGCCTTGTGAAGACACTAAAGCCCGGGGGGAGGGTGTCTGCGCTCAGTCCAGAATGTGTAGACACCAATCCCCGGGGGGAGGGTATCGCAGGGCCTACGCATCGCCTGCGGCAACGCCCGCAGGCTCAACCGGTCCCTCGCCGGGCAGCGTTCCCGCCGCCCTGCAGCGGGCGTGCGGAGCTAACCGGCGTACTCGGCGCCGAAGAATTCTTTGCTTTCCTCGAGCGACGGCTTGATCGTCCGGCTCCCTTCCTGCCAGTTGGCGGGGCAGACTTCCCCGTGCTTCTCGAAGTACTGCAGCGCCTGCACCATCCGGAGCGCTTCATCGACGTTGCGGCCCAGCGGCAAGTCATTGACGACCTGATGGCGGACAACCCCTTCCTTGTCGACCAGGAACAAGCCTCGCATGGCGACCCCGTCGTCGAGCAGCACGTCGTAATCGCGGGCGATCTGTTTGTTCAGGTCCGAGATCAAGGGGTACTCGATCTGCCCGATCCCGCCCTGTTCGCGGGGCAAGCTCCGCCAAGCGAAGTGGCTGAAGTGGCTGTCGATCGAGACGCCCAGGATCTGCACATCGAGCGAGGCAAAATCTTTGACGCGGTCGCTGAAGGCGATGATTTCGGTGGGGCAGACGAACGTGAAATCGAGCGGATAGAAGAACAGCAGGACGTACTTGCCCTTGAAGTCGCTCAACGAAACCTGTTGGAAGCTGCCGTCGGGCATCACGGCTTGAGCTTTGAATTGCGGGGCTTCCTGAGTCACCAAAACGGCCATCGGTTCACTCTCTTTCGGAATGGTTGCGAATATCTCGTCGGCGGGCGAGCAGCTCGCCCGCGGCCAAGCGTCTGACCCCCACACTATCCTTTTTGGACAAGCAATCGGCAACGGGGGGCTGCCACGCCGCGCGTCGACGGTCGCCTCGGCGTGGCCTAGACTAAAGCCTCGCTGAGCAAAGTCTGCGGGGCGACCGCGGCGTCGCGAGTCGTCGCGGCAGCGGGCCTGTGGCCGGCTTGTTTGCTTTCTCTTCCGTTCTTCACTCTCTTTCGTTCCGCCCGAGGGCCCCTGCGCATGCACCTCTGTTTCAATTCTGGCTCCGGCACCCCCGGGGCGTCGCTCCTGCTGCCGTGGCGGTACGGCTTCGCTGCGCTGTTGATCGTCGCCGGCCTGGCAGTTCCGGGATGGGGGCAAGCCGGCAGCCCGAACGGTGGGACCGAGACGGTCGAGGAGACCCGGCCGCGTCCGCAAGAAGACGCCCGGCGGCGATACTTGGGGCGGATCGTCGCCCAGCCGATGTCGCACCTCGGGGCCAATTGGCTGATTCGCGACAACCGGAAAGAAGAAGAACGTTCCGATAAGACATTGCCGCGGCTGGGGCTGGAAGCGGGGATGACGGTCTGCGATATGGGCTGCGGCAACGGCTACTGGACGCTCCTGATGGCCCGCGAAGTCGGCCCCGAGGGGCGGGTCCTGGCGGTCGATATCCAACCCGAAATGCTCACCAAGCTCCGCCGCCGCGCCGCCCGGGCGGGGGTGGAAAATGTCGAGCCGGTGTTGGGTAAGATCGACGACCCGAACCTCCCGCCGGGCGAACTCGATCTGGTGATGATGGTCGATGTCTACCACGAATTTTCCCACCCCGAATCGATGCTCTGGTCGATCCGCCGAGCGCTCAAGCCGACCGGCGTGATCGCGCTGCTCGAGTACCGCCAGGAAGACCCGACCGTGCCGATCAAGCCCCTGCACAAGATGTCCAAGCCACAGATCATGAAGGAATACGCGGCCAACGGGCTGAAGCTGGTGCGGGAATACAACGGTCTGCCTTGGCAGCACCTGATGTTCTTTGCTCGCGACGACAGCCCGCTGTCGGCGATCGAACCGGAACCGTTCGCCCCACCTCAGCCGTAGGGCGCGGCAGGGCGCGGCAGGGCGCGGAGCTTGCCCAGGGCCCCTGCCTGACGGATTCCCGGACCCGCTGGCGGATTCCCGGACCCGCTTGCGGATTGCCTCCGCCCGACAAACAATACCGCCTCTTGATCGCCGCCCGCTCCCGGCGGGCAGCCGTTCGAGGTGTCTCCCGGCTCCGCTTTATGTCCCGTCTCCCTCCGCCTCGCATGAACAGCCCTGCTCCTTCGCTGGGACGCCGCAGCGGCACCTCTGCGCGACGGGCGGCTGTCCTCGTGCCGTTGGTCGCCTTGCTGGCGGCTGGAGGAGGGGGGGCGATCCTCGCTGCGGGCGTCGGGTCCTGGCAACCGCTGCTGGTGCTGACCGGTTATTCGATCGCCGTGGTCATCGCCTCGATCGTCGGCGGCAATCTGACGCAGCGGGTGCGGATGACGCACAACAGCATGCAGCATGTGATCAGTCTGGTGGGCGGGGTCATGCTGGGGACGGCCCTGTTCCATCTGTTGCCCCATGCCTTGCACGGCAGCAGCGAGGGAGGGGTGACCGTCGATCGGATCATGACCGCGGTCGTATTGGGGATCGTGGCGATGTTCGGCATGCTCCGGCTGTTTCACCACCACCATCATGGCGAAGAGCTCGCCTTCCACAATCCGGTCGAACGCGAAGCGGCGGGGTCCCCCCAGGCCGCTGCCTCGCGGGCGAACGCCAGCTGCCAGCACCAGCACGCGCACGGGCATGATGATGAGCACGGCCATGGCCACGGCCATGAACAGGGCGAGGACCAGGGGGCTGCTGGGCAGGCGGCGGGGCAGGCCCCCGCGGGCGTGACGGTGGGGCGTCACAGCTGGCTCGGCGTGCTGGTCGGCTTGATGATCCACACCCTGATCGACGGCGTGACCTTGGCGGCGAGTGTCCAGATGGACGCCACCCATCTCGGTCCGAGCGGCCTGTTCCTCGGCTTTGGAACCTTCTTGGCGGTCTTCCTGCACAAGCCGCTCGACGCGATTTCAATCACCAGCATGATGGCGGCCAGCGGTCAATCGGAGCGGAAACGCGACTGGGCCAATTTTGCCTTCGCCCTCACCTGCCCGCTGGGCGCTGCGATCTGCTACGCCGGGATCGCCACCGGTGGCCCGACCTCTTCGGCCGTCGTCGCCTATGTGCTCGCCTTTTCCGCCGGCGTCTTCCTCTGCATCGCGCTCAGCGATCTGCTGCCCGAGATGGAATTCCACTCGCACGACCGGTTCACCCTGACCGCGATGCTGTTGCTGGGGCTGCTGGCCGCCTGGATGTTGCGATTCCTCGAAGGCGACCTGCACGGCGGCTGAGCCGCTGGTTGCTCGCTGCGACCCGTTGCCCGCTGCGCCGGCGTCTCGCCCGTTGCGGTGCGCGGCCCCTGGCGGCCGCCGCACGGGCCAACTCTTTTGGCGGCGGCACGGTTTCTGCTCTCGCTGGTTTCCTGGCGGTTCGTGTCGACCGTAGCAGCTGCGGCCGGCGAGGGCCGAGCGCCGCCGAGCGGTCGCGGAGGCCCGCCGCGGGGCGTGCGGATTCGCTCACCTCGGCGATCGCGGTGGCTTCCAGCCCGTGTTCCGCCAAGCGCCGTTTTCCTGCCACTCGCTCATTTCCCTGCCACCAAGGACGCGTGATCGACGATGCCGACTTCCGCCACCAAGAACCTGTTTGTCCTCGGCGACGATGACTTTAACGAGATCCATCATCTGCGACCGTTGAGTGCTTCCTACGGCTTCAACTTCCGGGGCTTGACCGAGTGGGCGAAGAGTCGCCCCGAAGCCCGGCCGGTCAGGGAGACGATGGAGGAAGCGCGGCGTCGCTTGCAATCTTTCGACGGGCCGATCGACGGCCTGCTGACC